>CAIXSK010000147.1 GCA_903922075.1 uncultured beta proteobacterium
AAAGTCTGCGTGCCGACGACGATGGCGCGCTTGTGATCCTGCAGCGCGCCGGCGACGATTTCGGAGGCCGAGGCGGAGCCGCTATTGACCAGAACGATCATCGGCACCTTGCGGATTTCCGGCGGCAGCGTTTTCAGCGGGTCTTCCTTGGTGCCGCGCAGATAGTCCTGGGCGCGCGCCTTGAATTCCTGCTTGGCATCCTCGGTGCGGCCATCAGTCGACACGACCTTGACGTCCGCCGGCAGGAAGGCGGCGGAAACGCCGATGGCGCTGTTGAGCAGGCCGCCCGGGTCGTTGCGCAGGTCGAGCACCAGCCCTTGCAGCTTGCCTTCCTTGTACAGTCCGGAGAGATGCTTGGCCAGCTCGGCCGTGGTGTTTTCCTGGAACTGTGTGATGCGGACCCAGCCGTAGCCCGGCTCGACCAGCTTGGACTTGACGCTCTGCACCTTGATCACTTCGCGCATCAGGGTCAGTTCGATCGGCTTGGTTTCGCCCTTGCGGATGATCGACAGCTTGATCGGCGTCTTCGGCTTGCCGCGCATCTTCTTGACGGCTTCGGAAAGCGTCAGGCCCTTGACCGGCGTCTCGTCGAGCTTGAAGATCAGGTCGCCGGCCTTGACGCCGGCCTTGAAGGCCGGGGTGTCCTCGATCGGTGAGATGACCTTGACCAGGCCGTCTTCCATGCCGACTTCGATGCCCAGTCCGCCGAATTCTCCCTGGGTGCCGACCTGCAGGTCCTTGAAGGCGTCGGCGTCGAGATAGGTCGAGTGCGGGTCGAGGTTGGAGAGCATGCCGGAGATGGCATTGGTGATCATCTTCTTGTCTTCGACCGGCTCGACATAGCCCTGCTTGATGGCGCTATAGACTTCGGCGAAGGTGCGCAACTCGTCGATTGGCAGCCCGGGTTTGACTTCCTTGTCGGCCAGGGCCGGAAAGTTGAGGCTGATGAGGGCGCCGGCGACAAAGGCGCCAACGGTCAAGCTGATGGTTTTCGTTTTGCTCATTTCAAGCTGGCCCATTTCATCGGGTCGATCGGTTGCCCTTGGTGGCGGAGTTCAAAGTATAAACCGGATTCCGGATTGCCCCCGCTGTTGCCGACAGTCGCCACGGTTTCGCCGCCCTTGACGGCCTGGCCGACCTGCTTGAGCAGGGAGTCGTTATTGCCGTAGATCGACAGGTAGGCGTTGCCGTGGTCGACGATCAACAGGTTACCGAAGCCGCGCATCCACTCCGAGAAGACGACGCGGCCGCCGGCAATGGCCTTGACCTCGCTGCCAGTGCCGGCCTTGATGAACAGGCCGCGCCAGGTACCGCCGCCATCGCGTGGCGAGCCGAAGCGCCCCGAGACGGCGCCGCGTACCGGCAGGCGGAGCTTGCCGCGCTGGCGGGCGAAGCTGCCGTCGCTGGGGGCGGGCTCGTAGTGGTTTTCGGTCTCGGCCTGACGGGGGCGCGACGGTTCCGGCGTCGGGCGGGCGATTTCCTTCTCTTCGCCGCCGGCCGGTCGCTTCTCCTTCTGGCGGGCCGCTACAGCCGCCTTGGCCTCGGCCATGCGCGTGGCTTCGGCGGCGCGGGCGGCCTGCGCCGCCTGGGCGGCAAGGATCTTCGACAGGCGGTCGATTAGGTTGGTCAGGCGCTTTTCATTCTGTTGCAGGTTGCCGATTTCCTTGCGCTGCTCCTTGACCTTGCTGGACAGCTCGGCGTACAGCGCTTTGCGGTCCTCGCGCTGCTTTTGCAGGTCGGCGTGGCGCTTCTGCTGCTCGGCCTCGACTTCGGCCAATTCGGCATTGCGTTCCTTGGCGTCAGTGGCCAGCGCCTTCTTGCGATCGAGCGTGGCAGCGATCTCGCCCATCAGTTCGGCCCGGGTCAGGGCGATGGCCGACAAATAGTGCAGGTCGCGCGCCATCTGGTTCGGATCGTCGCCGTTGAGCAGCAATTGCATTGAATCCGGCGTGCCGCGCAGGTATTGCTTGTAGAGCAGTTTTTCCAGCTGGGCCTGTTGCTGGCCGAGTGTGACGCCGAGTTCCTGCGACTGCTGTTCGAGGTTGCGAAGTTTTTTCTGCAGCTGGCTGCGCTGTTCGTTGAGTTCGTTGAGTTCGCGTTGCAGCCTTGAGATCTGGCGCTCGGACTCGCGCAGGCGGTCGCCGGCGTCGGCCTTGTTCTCCTCGCTGGCCGACAATTCCTTGCGTAGTCCTTCGATCCGGCTGCGCAACTCGCCCAAATCTGCCTGCTTTTCGGCGATTTCCGGGGAGGCGGCTTCCGGGGAGGGTTTTTTTTCGGCGATCGGTCGTTTGGCTTCGGCCGGCAGGGCGCCAAGGAAAACGGCAGCAATCAGCGCTGCCGTCAGCCTTTTGCCGGCACCTCGGTAGCGGCGCCGGTCGGAAAAATACTTGCCCAGGGTCATGGCCGGTTGATTTCGGTTAAGCGAAACGCAAATCGCTATTTTATAATGCGCCATTCACCGATATCGAGGTTTTATCTTGGAAACACCTTCCTTCAGCCTGATCGACAAGCAGGAGCACATCGAGCTGGCCGCTCGTGCGCTGAAATCCATCGCGCATCCCTTGCGCCTGAAAATTCTCTGCGTGCTCGGCGAGCAGGAGGCTTGCGTGCAGGAAATCGTCGATGCGGTCGGAACCTCGCAGAGCAATATCTCCCAGCATCTGGCCATTCTTCGCGAAAAGGGTGTGCTGGTGACTCGCAAGGATGCCAACCGCGTCTTCTACCGGGTCGGCGATCAACGCACGCTGCAGCTGGTCGGCATGATGCGCGAAGTATTCTGCGGCAAGGAGGAGTAAGCGATGCCGATGGAATTTATCAACCAGAATGTCCTGCTTATCTCGCTGGTCGTGGTCAGCGGCCTGTCGCTGCTCTGGCCGGCGTTCGCCCGGTCTTCGGGCAATGGCGTCAATCCGGGCGAGGCGACGCTGCTGATCAACCGCGAAGACGCGCATATCGTCGATGTGCGCGAGCCGGACGAATATGCTGCCGGACATTTGCCGGAGGCGAAGAACATTCCCGTTGCCAAGCTGGCCGAACGTATCGGCGAATTGGAAAAGTTCAAGGGCAAGCCGATCATCGTCTGCTGCGCGTCCGGCGTGCGTTCGAACAAGGCCTGTGCCGAACTGAAGAAGCAGGGCTTCGAGAAGCTGTTCAACCTGACCGGCGGCATCGATGCCTGGGTAGGGGCCGGTTATCCGGTCAAGAAAGGCAGCAAGGCGAAATGAGCGCCCGTGTGCTGATGTACACGACGGCGGTCTGTCCGTATTGCGTGCGTGCCAAGCAGCTGCTGAAGGCGCGCGGGGTGACGGAAATCGAGGAAGTCCGGGTCGATCTCGATCCGGATCGGCGCGATGAAATGATGCAGAAAACCCAGCGGCGTACCGTGCCGCAGATCTTCATCGGCGATACCCACGTCGGTGGCTGTGACGACCTTCATGCCCTCGATGCGGGCGGCCGTTTGCTGCCGCTGCTCGAAGGCTGACCTGAAACGATTTAACCACTGAAAGAAACCCATGGAACAAAACGAACAACCCGTCTTCGGCATTGAAAAGCTCTACGTCAAGGATTTGTCGATCGAAGTGCCGAATGCGCCGGAAATCTTCCTTGAGCGCGAGGCCCCGCAGATCAACATCCAGCTCAACACCAGCGGGCGCGGCGTGGGTGAAGGCATCTACGAGGTTGTGCTGACTGTGACCGTGACCGCCAAGAGCGGTGAAAAGACGGTGTTTCTGGTTGAAGTCGGCCAGGCCGGCGTTTTCCGCATCCAGAACGTGCCGGAAGACCAGATGGAGCCGCTGATTGCCGTGGCTTGCCCGAACATCCTGTTCCCGTACGCCCGCGAGGCGGTGTCGGATGCCGTTTCCCGCGCTGGCTTCCAGCCCATCGTCCTGCAGCCGGTCAATTTCGAAGGCATGTACATGCAGCGCCTGCAGGAACAGGCTGGCGCACCGGCCGAAGCTTCGATCCAGTAATGTGATCAGCATGTGGCGTCACGCTGTGCTCGCCTTGTCGCTGGTCGGCGCTGCCGGTGCGGCGCTGGCCATCGACTATCGCTCGGTCAGTGTGCCGGCAGCCATCCTTTACGATGCGCCGTCGCAGGCCGGCAAGAAGCTGTACCTGATCAAGGCGCAGACGCCCGTCGAGGTCGTCGTCCGCCTTGAGGGCTGGTTCAAGGTCCGCGATGCCGAGGGCACGCTGGCCTGGATCGAGGCGCGCCAGCTCAGTGAGCGTCGCATGCTGGTGGTGACCGCACCGGTCGCCGAAATTCGCCAGTCCGACAAGCCGGAAGCGCCGGTGGTGGCCGAACTGGAAAAATGGGTGGCGGTGGAATTCGTCGAGGCCGCTTCGCCGGGCTGGGCCAAGGTCCGCCATCGCGATGGGGCGACCGGCTATATCCGGGCGACGCAGGTCTGGGGTTTATGAAAATAACGCTGCTTGGGGCGGGCGCCTGGGGTACCGCGCTCGCCATCGCCTTTGCCGGCAAACATGAGGTGACGCTGTGGTCGCGCGAGGAGGACGTCGCGGCCGACCTGCAAAGCACCCGCGAAAACCACCGTTTTTTCCCGGGCTACAAGTTGCCGGCACCGGTCCGGGTGTCGACCGATTTTGCCGGGGCTGTCGCCGGGGCCGATCTGTTGATCGTGGCGACACCGATAGCCGGTCTGCGACCGACGGTTGACCATCTGAAAGCCCTGGGCTGCCGGTTGCCGGTGCTCTGGGTGTGCAAGGGTTTCGAAGCCGGCAGCGGCAAGCTGCCGCACCAGGTGGTGAC
>CAIXSK010000148.1 GCA_903922075.1 uncultured beta proteobacterium
CGAACAGCGCGAGCAACGGCTTTTCGCCATCGTCGAGGGTGACGTAGTCGAAGTAATCGAAGACGCGCGGCTCGGCCAGGTCGCGCAGCTCGGTATTGACGTAGCCGCCACCGAGTACCGTGACGATTTTTGGGTATTTGGCCTTGATCGTCTGGGCGATCCGGAAGGCGGCATAGACCGAGCCGGGGAAGGGCACGGAAATCAGCACGATGTCCGGAATGCTACGGTCGATGGCGTTTTTTGCCAAAATTTGCAAAGTCTCGTCGACCAGCGTCGGCGGCGCGGCCAGCGCGGTGGCCAGCGGGTTGAAGCTGGCCTGGCTCTGGGCCAGCGATTCGGCGTAGCGGACGAATTCGAAGCGGGTATCGACCGCCTCGCGCAGCACGTCGGCCAGGTCGTTCAGGTAGAGGGTGGCCAGGTGGCGCGCCTTGTCCTGCACGCCCAATGAGCCGAAAGCCCAGGCCAGCGGGTCGCCGCCTTCCTCATCAATGTAGTTGTCGAGCGACGCGAAGCGCGGCCCCTCGGGCAGGAAGGCGCGGCTGCAGACGCGGTGGGCGATCGAGCCGTCGCGCCCTTGAAGCAGTGCGATGGCTGGGCCGATGCTGGCCAGGTAGCGGTCGTACTGATTGAGGAAGGTTTTCAGCGTGTTCGAGCGTTTCTTCGGGGCAATGGCCTCGGCCGCCCCTTTCAGTTTGGGCAGGCCAGCCGGCGACAGCAGTTCGAGCACCAGTTCCAGCGCCAGGTCGCACTGTTCGGCATGAAAGCCGCGCGAACGCAGGAAACCGGTCAGGTAGGCGGTGGCCGGGTAGGGGGTGTTCAACTGCGTCATCGGCGGGATGACGGAGAGGATGCGGGGCGTTGGTGCGGAGGTCATTGGCTTGAATCGACCGGCAGGGTGCTAGTGACCGAGCTTCTGGCGGATGGCGGGCAGCGCGGCGAGGGCGGCGCGTTCGCCTTCGAGCATGGCATCGTGGCGGGCGGCGAAATCCCAGGACTTGACGTAGGGCAGCTTCGGCCGGATCACGATGTCGGCGCCTTTCAGCTCGTTGGTGCCGATGACGCCGCCCATGATGGTCGTCGTCTGCCAGATGATCGCCGTCATGCTGTCGGTCGGCTGGCCTTCGGGACGGGCCGAGATGTCGACGGCGATGACGAGGTCGGCACCCATCTCGCGCGCCGCCTGGACCGGAATCGGGCTGCTCAGACCGCCATCGACATAGCTCCGGCCATGAAACTGCGTCGGCTGGAAAACGCCGGGCACCGCCGCCGAGGCGCGCACGGCCATGCCGCAGTCGCCGGTCCGGAAAACCACCCGTTCGCCGGTATTGAGGTCGGTAGCGACGGTGGCGAAGGGCTTGTTCAGCTTCTCCAGCGGCCGCTTGTTCAGGTGCTGGTTGATGAAGTCCTGCAAGGCCTCGCCCTTGAGCAGGCCGCGTCCGCCCAGCGTCCAGTCGGCGAAGATCTTCTCGTCGAGCTGCTGGGCGATTTTCTGCATCGCGAAGGCATCGTGGCCGCCGGCATAGAGCGAACCGACGACGGCGCCGGCGCTGGTGCCGACCACGTAGTCGGGCACGATATCGTGCGCTTCGAGCATCTTGATGACGCCGATATGGGCGAAACCGCGCGCCGCGCCGCCGCCCAGGGCCAGGCCGATTTTCAGTCGAGCGGATGGCGCCTCGGGAGTCCGGGCGGGGAGCAGCGAGCAGCCGCCGAGCGCCGTGGCAAAGCCGGCGAGCAGCAGGCGGCGGCGCCGGTCGGCAGGCTTAGACATCGGCTTCGACCAGACCGCCATCCTTTTCCATCCAGGCCCGGCGGCCGGCAGCTTCGCCCTTGCCCATCAGCAGCGTGAAGGTGGCGGTCATCTGCTTGATCGTTGCGCGGTCGGCCTGGAACGGCACCAGGCGGCGGGTGTCCGGGCAGAGCGTGGTTTCCCAGAGCTGGTCCGGGTTCATTTCGCCGAGGCCCTTGAAGCGGGAGACGGTGATCTTGTTGTCCGAGACGCCTTCGTCGCGCAGCTTGACCAGCGTCTGTTCCTTCTCAGCCTCGTCCAGGCAATAGACCTTGCGCGTGTGGCCGCGCGCTTCGACATCGACGCGGAACAGTGGCGGCTGGGCGACATGGATGTGGCCGCGCTCGATCAGGGCCGGGAAATGCTTGAGGAACAGCGTGAACAGCAGCACCTGGATGTGCGAGCCATCGACGTCGGCGTCGGACATCACGATGATCCGGCCGTAGCGCAGGCCGGAGACGTCGATACTGTCGATCTGCTCGATGCCGTGCGGGTCGACGCCGATGGCCACCGAGATGTCATGGACTTCGTTGTTCTTGAACAGCTGGTCGCGGTCGACTTCCCAGGTGTTCAGCACCTTGCCGCGCAAGGGTAAAACCGCCTGGGTTTCCTTGTCGCGGCCCTGCTTGGCCGAGCCGCCGGCCGAGTCGCCCTCGACCAGGAAGACTTCGTTGCGCGTGGTGTCGTCCGACTCGCAGTCGGTCAGCTTGCCGGGCAGGGTGGCGATGCCGGACGATTTCTTCTTCTCGACCTTCTGGGTCGATTTCATCCGGTTCTGCGCTGCCTTGACGGCCAGTTCGGCGATCTTCTTGCCGAAATCGGCGTGGCTGTTCAGCCATAGCTCGAACGGGTCGCGCACCATCTGCGAGACCAGCTTGTAGGCATCGCGGCTGGTCAGCTTTTCCTTGGTCTGGCCCTGGAACTGCGGGTCGAGAACCTTGGCCGAGAGCAGGTAGGTCATCCGGCCGCAGACGTCTTCCTGGGCCAGCTTGACCTTGGCCGGCAGGATGGCGTGGTGGTCGGCGAAAGTCTTGATCGCCTCGAAGACGCCGGCCTTCAGCCCGGCTTCGTGGGTGCCGCCGTCCAGCGTCGGGATCAGGTTGACGTAGGATTCCGGCTTGCCGCCGCCTTCCTCGAACCAGGCCAGCGCCCAGGTGGCGCCTTCGCCGACGGCAAAGCCGTTGGCGGTTTCAACGTATTTTTCGCCGACGAAGATCGGCGCCACCGGCGTGCCGACCATCATTTCGTTGAGGTAGTCGGCCATGCCGTTCTGGTAGCACCAGGTTTTCTTTTCCTGGCCTTCGATATCCAGTTCGACCGTGACATTCGGCATCAGCACGGCCTTGGAGCGCAGAAGGTGTTCCAGCTGGCTGAGATTGACCTTGGGCGA
>CAIXSK010000149.1 GCA_903922075.1 uncultured beta proteobacterium
TGAAGGTTTCCGAATTGACCGGCAAGCCGATTCCGGCATCGCTGGTCAAGGAACGCGGCCGTCTGGTTGACCTGATGTCAGACAGCCACGCCTGGCTGCACGGCAAGAAATTCGCCCTCTACGGCGATCCGGACTTCGTCATGGGGGTCGTCAAGATCCTGCTCGAAGTGGGCGCCGAGCCGACCCATATCCTCGCCAACAACGGCAACAAGCGTTGGGGCAAGGCCATGGAGAAGCTGCTCGCTTCCAGCCCGTTCGGTACGCTGGGCAAGGTCTATGTCGGCAACGACCTGTGGCACATGCGCAGCCTGTGCTTCACCGACAAGCCGGACTTCCTGATCGGCAACTCCTACGGCAAGTACATCCAGCGCGACACCCGCCACAAGGGTGAAGCCTTCGAAGTGCCGTTGATCCGCCTCGGCTTCCCGATCTTCGACCGTCACCACATGCACCGCGCCACGACCATGGGCTACGAAGGCATGATGTCCGTGGTTACCCAGCTGACCAACGCGGTCCTTGAGCAACTCGACAAGGAAACGATCGGCATGGGCACCACCGACTACAACTTCGACCTGGTCCGCTAAGCGGCTCCCGCCCTGCCCCGCTGCCGGCAACGGCAGTGGGGCTTCGGCGCGAACCGTGGTGACCATAAAACTAGGGAGCTGAAATGGCCAACATCATGATCCAGCAAGGCAGCAACGGCGGGCTGGTGTTCTACCTTCCGAAGCGCGACCTGGAAGCGTCCATCGAGTCCATCGAATTCGACACCGCCGAAAAATGGGGTGGCGAACTGAAGCTGGACAACGGCGGCACGTATTACATCGACCCGATCGCCAAGCCGCCCCGCCTGCCCGTTTCCCTGAGAGCCAAGCGCCTCGGCGCCGCTGAAGACTGAAAGGCAGTAGGGAGTTGCTAGTCATTAGTTATGAGCAAAAGCGAAGACCCTCGCCCAACTCAGCCTGCTAGCAACTAACTACTAACCACTAGGAGCTAACCACCATGGCAATGAAAATCGATCCCGACATGTGCACCGCCTGCGGCGACTGCAAACCGGTTTGCCCGACCAAGTCGATCGCTTCCGGCAAGATCTTTTTCAAGATCGACGCTGCGACCTGCACGGAATGCGACGGCCACAACGATAGCCCGTTGTGTGTCGACGTCTGCCCGTCCGGCTGCATCAGCCCGGCCTGATTCGAGATAAGCCAACACCCCGCCCCGTTCGGGCTGAGCCTGTCGAAGCCTGCGATGGACCGCCCTTCGACAAGCCTGTCCTGAGTCTAGTCGAAGGGCTCAGGGCGAACGGGCTAAAGCGGTGTATTGGCTTACCGGATAGTCACCAACGAGCCTTGAGCCGAAGGCCGGTCCCGCCGGCCTTCCACTGAAGACTTTCCCAGGAGCCCATCATGTCCGAAACGCCCATCGCCTCCCGTGAAGCCGCGCTGCGTATTGCGCTGGCTGCCCGCGCCCTGAACGGTCTCGATGTCCGCGCCCTGGTCGGCGCGCTGATCGAAAAGCTCGAAGCGCCGCTGACCGAAGCCAAACTCGGCACGCTGACCGTCGAAGACCTGCGCGTCATCCTGGCCGGCGATTTCGCCGAACAGGGCTGCCACGTCGGCGTCGAAGCCGACGCCCTGAAGGAAGCCATCCGCCTGCTCTGGGGCCAAGGCGTCGCCAACAGCGACTTTCCTACGGTCGACGCCTACACCGACGGCGATATGCCCGGTTCGCTGCGCGTCGCCGTCGCCGCCAACCGCGGCGAGAACCTCGACGGCCATTTCGGCTCCTGCGAGCGTTTCCTGGTCTATCAGGTCAGCCCGGACACCATCAAGCTGATCGCCATCCGCAGCACCGTCGAAGCCGATGCCGCCGAAGACAAGAATGCCGCCCGCTCGGCGCTGATCAACGACTGCCAGATCGTCTATGTCCAGTCGATCGGCGGCCCGGCCGCCGCCAAGGTCGTCCGCGCCGGCGTCCATCCGGTCAAGAAACCGACCGGTGGCGCCGCCCGCGAAGTGCTGGTCGAGCTGCAGGGGCGGCTCACCAGCCCGCCGCCCTGGCTGGCCCAGATCATGGGCGTGCCGGCCGCTTCGCTGGCCCGTTTCGAGGAAGAACTGGAAAGCGAGGAATCGGCATGATCACCCCCACCCAACTCGTCCGGGTCGCCGAAGCCACCCTGCTCGACGGCCGCGCCACTTCGCTGCGCCAGCGTTTCCCTGAGCTGCATTTCTCCGAGTGCAGCGAAGACGACGTCTCGCCACGCTACCAGGTGGCATTGAGCATCGAGGGTTACGATCTGTTCCTGATCTCCGGCGCCAGCGGCCATTGCCTCGAACTGACCAACGATGCCGATCGCGCCACCGGCATCCTGATTGCCTCCAAGGTCGATGACGAGTGAAAAGACCGCCGCCGACGCCGGATTCGGCAAGCTCGGCCTGTGCTCGGGCTGCCGCTATTTTCCGGACTATCTGAACGGCCATCGCTGCGCGCCGGGCGATGCCTGCATCCGCGCCCACAGCGGCCGGCAGATCGACCGCTTCCTGCGCACCAACCCCGGTGAGGCCGAGCACTATCTGGCCGACATCTTCTGGGAGCGGCGGGCGATCGCGGCCAAATATGCGACGGTCGATGCCATTTTTTGCCTGAAATCCGATCCCGACGAAGTGGTCCGCCGCGTCGTCGCCACCCGGCTGGCGGACGACCAGCTATTCCTGATGGTCGACGACCCGGATCGCGAAGTCCGCCTCTCGGTCGCCGCCCGCCTGCCCGAAGCCTTGCTGATCCGGCTGATCCACGATCCCGACTATCTGATCCGCGCCACCATCGCCCGCCGCCTGCCGCACGGCCAGCTGGCCAAGCTCGCCAAGGACGCAGAGCGCGAAGTGCGCAAGGTCGTTGCCACCCGCCTGCCGCCTTTTGCCCTGCACCTGCTGGCCGACGATCCGGAGCCGGAAGTGCGCGCCGTCGTCGCCGAACGCGCCCTGCCCGGCCTGGCCGCGACGCTGCTCCAGGACAGCGAATGGTGGGTGCGCCTGGCTGCGGTGGCCAATGCCCCGCTCGAATTCTTGCCGCCGCTGACCAAAGACCCGGAAATCGAAGTCCGGGAAGCGGCACTAGCCCGACTCGCCGAGTCGGAAACCGCCTAAGAGCCTGTGAAATATTCATCCACGCCCGCTCCCCGCGCCCAAATAATTCACAGACTCTGACCAAGGAAAAGTCATGAAACAGAACCAGGCCTGGACGGAATACTGCAAATCACTGTCGCCGGCGATCGTCGAAACCTGCGCCAAGACACCGCTCAGCGCCGGCCCGGGCGGGTTGATCAAGGCCCTCGGCGGCGCCCTGCCCGACTGGAAGTTCCGCCACGCGCTCGGTCGTGGCGGCTGGTATCGCCTGGGCGGTATCGTCGATGCCGGCGGCCAGCGGATCAGCGACAGCCTCGAAAGCTGGGTCGAGGCCGCCCTCGACGAACGCGACGGCGACCTCGCCCGCCTGATCGATGACTACGCCGATCAAGCTTTGTTCGCCACCCGCCTGGTCGGCCAGACGCACTACCTGGTTGCCTCGGCCGGCGACGGCAGCGACGACTTCCTGCAACTGGAAATCGAGGATCTGCAGGAAATGCGCGCCCACCAACTATTCGTCAATGAGCCGAACACCGTCGAGGAACTGATCGACCCGCGTGGCGGCGGCGATACGCCGGCCCCGGTCGGCCTGCCCTTCTACGCCTTCCGTCGCATCCAGCACGTCGGCGCCTTCCTCAAGCGCATGCTGGCCCAGAAGCCGGAACCGGCACCGATCCACCGCATGGTCGACGACTGGGCGAAGAGCAGCGCCGGCGGCACCAGCGCCTTCCACAACCACTGGGTGATCGCCACCCGCGAACACCTCGACCGTTACCACCAGCCGGTCTTCCGCGCCCAGCCGATTGCCACGCTGGCCGGCGACCCGCCGGAATTCGAAGCCAGCCCCGGCACCACCGGCCTCAAACTGCAGGAAGCGCTGATCCACTTCGACCGCGAAGTCGGCTACCCGCTGGCCTGGTATTTCCACATGCTGACCACCAAGGCCGTGCCGCACTGGGTCGCCCAGACCACCGTCGAGGATGCCCTGGCCGGCTTCGCCTACCTGCCGCAGAAAGACGTGGACATCGTCCGCAGCTGGCTGCACCGCCCGTACGCGGTCTGAAAATTTCGATTTTGGCCATTTTTTTGGGCCGACCGTAGCATTTGGCGCGGGTTTGTGTGCGTTGCGTCACAAAACCCAAGCAACCCCGGGCTAAGAGCCAACATCATTGGAAAAACAGCCCAGCACTGCGAATGCCCGATTCAAAAGGGGGCTAAACCGAGCCCCCTTTTCATATTTACTGTTATTTCTCTGCGGCGAGCTGTGATTCCTGCACGCCCTTCTTGCCCTCATCTTCACTAACCAGGGAAAGCTTCGTGCGTGCATAAAGCAGGCCCATTTTTACCTCTTGCCAGATGAAATAAAGCTTTCCGGCTACGGCATCAACCTCGATGCTGTCAGAGTTCTCGGACTTTGAGGTAACGGTGTGCTTTCCTGGCGTGACTTCCTTATAGAAATAAGTCTTGGCAGCAGTTTGTCCGACAGGTTTCCCGTCGACCTCGACATCCATCCGGATGGCAGCCCCAAAGGACTCGTTTCTGTAGATGTAAAGGCCAGCCACATCTGGTTTTGGCGTAAAGGATTTGAGTTCCGCATCCTTCTTGGCATCCCCCATCGGCACGCTTGCACAACCAACCATCGTCAGCGCGAGAAATGAAATCAAAGCAAATTTTCGAAGCAAAACATTCCCCCTTATTGGAATAATTGAGCCAAAAAATATGGCTACTGTAGAAAAAATAGTATTCGTGTCGTCATCATGCCGCGAGCCGAATGAAATAACGCGGCTTCAAACGTCTGCGGCGAGGGAAACTCAGCCCCATGATTCGTAGGCTAAAAACGTAAGACAAATAGACTTGGATATCCCTCGCAGCAGTGTGTTAGCACACTTGCCCGGAAAGGCATCCCTGCTGAGCGGTTTGCTGATTGCTCGACTGATTGCTTGACCTTCTGTCGACAACAACTGACTCACCCATCTTCACCGGGAGCTGATCCGGATAGTCATAACCGGTACCTTTGCTATGGTCGATAAGCGCACCGATCCCGCCCCCGAAAATAATATTGCCGAACATTGATCCCGCCGCCCTGGAAATAGCTTTTAGCAAGCCATCCGGCATCCCTTCTTTCTTGCATGTCACTTCGAGATCTTCATTCGATTTGCGTACCGTTACATTTGACGGCGCAGCAGCCTCCTGACTGCCCTTGTCGTTTTTGATCTTGCAGACCGGATCGACAGGCTGACCTTCATATGTCGCCGTCAGTGCTATAGACTGACTTTCGCTTTGAGTAATCGTTGAACAACCAACGCAGTTGATTGCAGAGGCAAACGTAATCACATAGATGCCGATTTTCATTATTTCTCACTGGAGTTGATGGAGGATCAGGATGCTAACGAGGCTGGAGAAAGGCAAAATTATGCCGGCATCTTGCCAAAAAGCATTTGGAATAACATGACTCCGATCAAGATTTTGGTTCGGAACGCCACCATGGCGCCGTTCCAAGGCCATCGATACCCCCCCGAATTTCTGAAGGAATATCAGGAGAAACAGTTGTCGCCGGGCGCTCGGTGGCTACACCGGGGATTGACACCACGACATCCCTCTAGCCGCCAAGCGAATCGACCCGCATCAACGCCGCACAAACCGGTGACATTTTTGCTTTTTTTTCGGGCCGACCGTAGCATTTGGCGTCCTGGCCGCCATTCTTGATTGTCCTGCCCATCGGCGTACTCTCCGCCCCCCTCCGCCCTGGCGGACCGACCACCATTGCCTCTGTCAGGGAAACCTGATTCTGGCTGTCGTCGGTTTCTGATATTGTTTCCGGCGCCCATCCGGTTCCAGGTGCATTTGGAATTGGCCGCTGCTGACTTTCCAATATTCCTGTCACTCAAGACAAGCCCGTGGATTTCCGGAACCATCGTCACCTGAACCTGCCCGCCTGGGCCAGATATCTGCTGGCCGTGACGATCATGGTGGTCATGCTGGGCATTCGCCTGGCCGTCCTGCCTGTCGAAGCCGGCTTCGCCTACCAGACGCTGTACCCCGGCGTAGCGATCACGGCGTTCTTATGCGGCGCCGGCCCGGGCCTGTTCTTTATCGCGGCTTCGGCGATCGCTGGCACATACATTTTCGTGCCGCCCTATTGGCAGTTTAGCGACCATGCTTTCCTGCTCCCCGCCACTTCAGGATTTGTTGTCTCAGCACTGACCATCCTGGCCATCATCATTTTTTTTCAGCGGCAGGCAGAAAGTCAGCAGCGCCGGTTACAGGATGAGATTTCCCAACGCCAGCGCGTTGAAGCATCGATGGCCGAGGGTGATTTCCGCCTATCTGAAATCATCGGCTCGGCGATGGATGCCATCGTTGTGGTGAATGCCGAAGAAAAAATCATCCTTTTCAATCCGAGTGCCGAGCGGATGTTTGGATATGCCGCCAATGAGATGATTGGCCGGCCGTTCGGCTTCTTGATTCCGGAACGCTGCCGCTCCTTACATGCCGAGCAGATCAAGAGTCTCGATCATGCCGGCAAACCCGGCGGCAAGTTGGCGATACCAGGCCAACTGTACGGCCAGCGCAGCGATGGCAGCGAATTTCCCATTGAGGCCTCGATATCGCGTAGCGCAAGCGACGGCGAGCCTGTCTATACGCATTTTTTGCGCGACAACAGCGAGGCCCTCCAGTTCGAGCAAGCACTGATCAACAGCTGGCGGCAATTGGCCACGCTGATCGAGCATGCCCCGCTCAGCATCGCCATGTTTGACCGCGACATGAACTACCTGGCGACCAGCCAGCGTTGGCTGACCAACTACGGCCGCGGACTGAACGACCTGGTGGGTCGCAATCACTACGAGATCCATCCCGATATTTCCGAAGAATGGAAACGGGTTCACCAGGAGGCCCTGGCAGGAATTCCGGCCAGTAACGATCAGGAAATGTGGATCAAGGCCGATGGCTCGAAAAACTGGCTGCGCTGGGCCGTTCATCCGTGGACCAATGAAGTTGGCGAAGTGGGGGGCATCATCATTTCCGCCGACGACATCACCCATCTGATGCTGACGGAAATGGCCCTGCGCGACAGCCAGGAGGATCTCATTCGCGCCCAGAGCGTAGGCAACATCGGCAGCTGGCGACTGGACGTGCGCCACAATCAACTGACCTGGTCCGCCGAAAATTACCGAATATTCGGCATCCCCGAAGGCACACCGCTCACCTACGAAATCTTCCTCGCCTGCGTTCACCCTGACGACCGCCATTTTGTAGACAAAATGTGGAAAGCCGCCATCACTGGCAAGCCGTATGTCATTGAGCATCGCCTGTTGGTCGAGGGCAAGGTCAAATGGGTACTTGAAAAGGCCGAACTCGAATTCGATGCCGAAGGCAAGCTGACCGGCGGCTTCGGTATTACCCAGGATGTCACCGGGCGTCGGCTGATGGAGAATCAACTCAAGGAGGCTCACGACAGGCTGGCCTCGGTCGCCGCCGAACGCGCGGCGCATCTGCAAGAGCTATCCAGCGAACTGACCTGGGCAGAACAACGCGAAAGGGATCGCCTCTACGAGTTGCTCCACGATCACATCCAACCGCTGCTGGTCGGCGTCCGCCTTGCGTTGAGCGGGCTGGACAAGAACACGCCGCAGGATGACGCACTGCGCGTGGTAGCCGAGGCAAACGAGCAGTTATCCCGGACCATCCAGACGGCTCGCACGCTCAGTGTCGAATTGAATCCGCCACTGATCCGCGAACGCGGGTTGATTCCGGCACTGGAATCACTCTGCAGATGGGTGAAGGCGAATCATGGGCTAACGGTCAAGTTCACTTACACCGCTGACGCCGAACCAGTCAGTTTGACCATTCGATTGCTCTGTTTCAAGGCAGTACGCGAACTCCTGATGAACGTTGTCAAATACGCCGGGACGAGCCACGCAACGCTCGATCTGGAATCTTTACGCGATAACCGCCTGCGAATTTCCGTACAAGACCGGGGGGCTGGCTTCGACCCCGATCAAGAGCAGAATGGTTCAGGCCTTAGCAATATAGAGCGGCGACTGGGCATGATCGGCGGGTCGCTTTCCATCACCAGCACCCCGGGGACAGGCACTTCGGCAACGCTGGAGGTACCGCTGGGGCTGGCCGAAAAACTGTATCGCGCCAACAGCCGGCGGTGGATCAAGCAATGATCGACAGACCGGAAGCCAAAATGAATGCAGGCCAGCACAGGCGCGATCGTTGAAATAGCCAAGTATTCAAAGCGGAAGCCGATATTCACCATGACCAAAATTCTGATTATTGACGACCACGCCATTGTTGGCGGGGGATTGAAGCAGTTTCTCTCCAGCGTTGGCGGATTCGAGATTGCCGGGCAAGCCCGCACGGCCAGGGAAGGGTTGGAGATGATCCAAAGCACCCCCTGGGACCTGTTGCTCCTGGATATCGGCTTGCCCGACATGAACGGCATAGAGCTACTCAAAATCGTCAAACGCAACAAGCCCGCATTGCCGATTCTGGTCTTCAGCATGTACGCCGAAGACGACTATGCCATGGCGGCCCTGGAGGCAGGCGCAGTCGGCTATCTGCCCAAGGACAGCGACCCCGACGAAATTCTCGCCGCCATTCTCCGCGCCAGCTCCGGCGAGCGCTATCTCAGCCCCACGCTGGCCGACAAACTGCTCAGCGGCGCCGTCCGCCAAGCCAGGAAGCTGCCGCATGAATTGCTGTCGGCTCGCGAATTCGACGTGATGCGGATGTTGAGCAGGGGGATACCGCTCACCGAAATTGCCGAGCACCTCCACCTGAGCCCCAAGACAGTCAGCACCTATCGGGCGCGGATACTGGAGAAAATGAACTTTGACAACAATAGCGAGATCACCCGCTACGTCCTGACCAACAAGCTGGGCGAATAGCTTACTTTTGTAATATAGGCGAAACCCTACACAAGATCAGGGGTCTCTGACACCAGTCGCGAATTCAGCCGATGTTCTGCCGGCGTCAACACTGAGAACATTCAAAGCAGCGTCACATGACAACAACTTCAACAAGGACGCTCAACCCTGAATACTCATTCTTAGACGAGGCTTTCGCATGGCAACTCAATCAGATTTTCTCGCCCGCAACTTTGAGCTTACCCGCAATTTGAGCGGCAGCTTCCTGGCCGGATTCGAAGACTTTGCGTCCTGGCAGTTCGACAGTATCCAGGCATCGATTACCCGCAGCAGCCAGCAATTGCGGAGTATCTGGTCCGACCTCGGCGCCGCCCAGGAGCCGGCCAATTGGTCGGAAACGGTACAAAGTGGGATGCGCAACGCCATCAAGATGAACCGCGATTATCTGATCGCGACGACGGACTACCAGATGGAAACCCTGCGTTTGATTCAGGAGATGAGCGCCGAGATGCAACAGGCCATTACCGAGGCGATGAACGAGCAACTCGTCACCATCGACATCGTTGGCTCCCGCGGAAAACGCAAGGCCACCGCGCTCGCCTCGCAAAAACTCGCCGCCTGATACAGACAAAATGATGGCCGCCCCTGATGGGGACGGCCATCCGGCACCCTGACCTCAACCGAGCATCCACACCAAAGGAAGACCACGTCGCCCGCACAGAAGCGGCAAATCAAAGGAGATTTCGATGGCTACCGAGAGTTATAGCGCATGCTCGCATGAAACCCACGACCAGTTCATTGAGCGAGCCGGCCGCGTTTTTCCCGAAGAGGGTGTCAGACAATGGTCGCGCATCGAGCGCGCGATATTCAACCACTTGCTGGGTCGCCTGATCATCCAGCATGGCTACGATTCGATCAGCAATCAGATGCTTGAGGAATCCCGGGAAAACATGAACAAATTCGTCCACCGCCTGGCCGTCGAACCATCCCGGAGCGCCGCGGTGGGCGCTTGACTACACTCGCTCACCATCGGCAAACCGCCGAAATTAGCCCTTTTTTGCCGGCGACCGTAGCATTTGGCCCCGGCGCCGGGCATCTCAACTAGTTCCCCTTTGCCTGCACTCCCCGGCGGCAGCCGAAAGACCCTCGGATCTTCCGGCTATTTTTTGGCTCTGTTTGCGAATCCCGTAGGTTTTAACCCGCTGCATGCCTAAGAAATATTTCGGGCGTGAATTTTCCGGCGCAGCGTTCGATCAAGCGGCGCCATCCCAAGTAGTTGGGGAGATAGTGGGTGGCGACGCCGTTGAAGCGGCGGATCCATTGCTTGAGGCGTGAGTCGTAGGCATTGACGTGTTGAACGTGAAAGACCTGCTGGCGGACGTACTGACCGGCCGAGACATTGATCGACTCATGCGCCAGATGGAACTGGCGGGCCGTCGCGCGGTAGACGCCGGCGCCATCGCTGCATAGCAAGGCGTCGGGTGCGAGGACTTGGGCGAGCAGGCAACTGATCGTAGGTAAATCGACCTTGGGGACGACGGCATCGAAGTGATGCCCTTCCCGGTCTTCCACGACCAGTACCGGAATTTGCTCGGCCGACAGCCCACGTTTGGCCGCCGAGCCCCCGCGATGGCGGGCCGGACGAGGCAGTTGGCGCCGACCCTTGAAGGATTCGAGGAAATACGTCTCGTCGGCTTCGACGATGTTGTGCAACTCGGTGTCTTGCTCTTGCGCCGGCCCCTGCAGCAGCCGATGCCGCCAACGAAACGCCGTGCTCAAATGAACGCCCGAGCGGCGGGCCGCAGTTCGGAGGCTGCAGCCGTCAATCATCGCCTTCGCGTAATCTGCCCACGCCTCGCGACATTTCAGTCCGGCCAGCGGCGAGCCAGTCAGCGCGTTGAAGGTGCGCTGACAGTCACAGCACCGGTAGCGCTGAATCCCGGACTCGCGGCCCCAGCGCTGCACATGGGCCGCCTGACAATGCGGACAGGCCAGGCTTTCCTGGGCGTGTCGATTGATCCAGTCACGGGCATCATCGCTGGCCTCGCCGTCAGCCAGTCGCCCCTTCAGCAGATCAAGCTGCCGTGCCGACAATTCGCCAAGCTGCCGCAGCCACCCTTGGAATGTTTTCGTGTCCATGATCCGCTCCCGTTGGCCTTCCTCTCTTCACTATAGGAAAGCCTACGGGTTTCGCGAACAGAGCCTATTTTTTTGCAGCCAAGCATCGGACAACATGTCCAGTGCTACCGTCCGAGGAAGCGTGTCTTTACCCGGTATCGGCCTGCTGGCGGCCACGGCCATGGTAGCTGCGACCGGCGGCAGCGTCAGCCACTTCAAGGATGACGCATAGACCTCACTTTGAGCAATACTCGCGGTGAAGAGCCAGCGCCACGCGGCCAATGAGTTCGATTGGCAGCGGTTCGCTGAGCGGAAACGATAGATTGCCCTTCTCGCCGCGGTACGGGGCGAGCTCACAAATGAGTGCGGCGTCTTTGGTGATAGGTGGATAGACGCCGATGTGCTTCTTGAAGGCTGCAAAGTAGAAGAAGACCCGCTTGGCCCTGAATGCGGGCATGTTGTAGCTAATGCACCGCGCGGCTTCGGGCAGCAGAGACGCCACGGTTGTTTGGATAGAGACGAGCAACTGGCGAGCCTCGGGGGCAACACCTGCGAAGTAGGCCTCATGCGATGCGAAAGGCACGTATTTCCTCCAGCCGTCTAACGTTGTAGGTAAAGGGCGCTGCGCGGCGCTTTATCGCGCAGCGTCCAGCGACCAGAGGGAGCGGCTTTGACCACAGCGGCAAAAACCGGCACCGAAAACCGGGCGAAAACCGAAGAAAACCGGGCGAAAACCGCGGAAAAACCGGGAAAACCGGGGACAGGAAAACCGGGGACAGACCACGATTTTTCCACACCTCAGAATAACGCACCTGATTCCGGCACAGGCGATTTGCGCGGCCGGCCGGATTTCCCCGGCAGCACCCGCCGGCCCAGAGCCTGCGCAATCTGCTCGCCAAATCGCACATCCCCCAAAGCGAAATTACCGTTTGTCGCCTGACGGATCGCATCCACCACACCCAGCTCCAACTCATGGCGGAACAACTCCCGATAGGCCACCTGCCGGCCCACCTCATCGGTGCCCAGCGCCAGGTACAGCGGATGCGGCGTCACCAGTCCGCTCTCCTCTCCCTGGGCATTGATGCGATAGCTCGACCAGCGATATTCGGCCGGATGCGCCACCATCCCCGCCCGCACCGGATTCAATTCGATATAGCGCTGGCAGGCCAGCAGATAACTCTCCTCCTGAGTCAGACAAGAGCGGAAACGCCCTTCCCACAGGGTTCCGGAACGGCGATAGGTTCGATTCACATACTGCACATAGCGCTGCCCGAGTGCCTTCATCAGTACGCCTACCCCGTCGCCGGTGGCCGACGACAACAGCAAATGCACGTGGTTGGTCATTAGCACATAGGCGTGAACCATGCACCCAGCCTTGCTGGCGTACTCCTTGAGCCAATCGAGGTAAAAGCAATAGTCCTCGTCGGCAATGAAGCAGGCCTGCCGGTTATTGCCCCGCTGGATGATGTGCAGGGGAACATTGGGGAGAGTTACTCGGGGACGACGAGGCATGAACTTGCTCCAAGGTGACCGACACTATAGCTTAGCTCAAAACCGTGGTCTGTCCCCTATTATTGCTATGTCGTCGGTTGCGAGGTTCATGACGCCCAACGTTGTAGGTAAGGGGCGCTGCGCGGCGCTTTATCGCGCAGCGTCCAGCGACCGAAGGGAGCGGCCTTGACCGGAATGTTAGGTGCCATGACTTGACGCCCCCAATACGGGTTGAATAGACCGAAACGATTCGGATGCCGCAGAGTGCCAAGGGAAGTAGCCTTCGCGAGACGGCCAAACGACTTGGTATAGAGGGAAGGCGTCACCCTCATAAAACCACCTGCAAAAGCCCACGTTTTCGCGATAGAGGGAAACAGGAACCTCGACAAAACAGCATGAATAGCCCTCAAGCAGTTCCTCTGTGGGGAGAGCGAGATCAATGGGGTTGCCGCCTTTTATGGCTTCTGCAGCGATATGCAATATTTGATGCGCTACGTTAGCAGGCAACCCGAAAATGATGAGTTCGGGATGCTGATAAGAGTGAAATAGCCCCACAGTAAACGAGTAAGGGGGAAGCTCGCCTACCGCCAAAATATTGAGGCAATGCCAACCAAATTTCTCGATGTCTTCGAGGAGCTTGGTTTCACCGTAATCTGTGCCGACAGTACGAACCATGTTTTTTGGCACCTAACGTAGAAGTGAGCGGCCTGCGCGGCTTTTCGCGCAGGTCCGCTCGACTGCCGGGTTGGGCCTAGGGCCGCGAACGCCAGCAAATGGATTATCTGAGCGGCTAATCACAGTTAAAATAGATGACTTTGCCATTTTCATAATGGGGCCGTCCGCAATCATCTGTGGAATCGTCGATCTGGCACGTGCCATGATCTACGGGCTTTTCAGTAACCGGCGCGATGCAGTGGCCGGTACAGTCTTTCGAACTCTTGCATAGTTTTCCGGCATCGGGATACGGCAGAACACAGTATGCGTAGCCCTTGCCTTGAAACCACTGACCCTCGCGCTTCCTGCATAGAGCCGCCGAACGAATAGCGTTGCCCTTGGTGCGTTCCGCTGCTGTTGGAACATGATTAACCACGCTAGGCGCAAATTCGGCGTGTGCGCACATGCCAACAAGCCATAGCGACAAGAGCAAGAGTGACTTGCGCATTGCTAGGCCCAACGAATTGAATTGAGGGACACCCCGTCAGGGGCGAAGCCGTGAGCGCAGCGAGCGGTGTTCCCTCTAATGGCGCGTTCTACGACATGGAGTGCGGTGCCTTCGGAATACGCCTGTTTGAGCGGAAGGCCGGTAAAAAGCA
>CAIXSK010000150.1 GCA_903922075.1 uncultured beta proteobacterium
GCCTTGGCGGCCGAATAGTTGGTCTGCCCGAAGGCACCCTTCTGGGCATTGACCGAGGAAACGTTGATGATGCGCCCCCACTTGCGCTCGACCATGCCCTCCATGACCTGCTTGGTCATGTTGAAGACGGAATCGAGGTTGGTGTGAATGACCGCATCCCAGTCGGCCTTGGTCATCTTCTTGAAGGTCATGTCGCGGGTGATGCCGGCGTTGTTGACCAGCACGTCGATCGGGCCAATCTCACGGGTTACCGTTTCGACGCATTCACGGGCCGATTCGAAATCGGTGACATCGCAGGGATAGGCCTTGAAGCCGTAGCCGAGGTTATGCATCGCATTCAACCAGCTCTCGACCTTGGCATTGCCCGGCGAATAGGTGGTTACCACCTTGTAACCCAGTGCAGCCAGCTTGATACAGACGGCCTCGCCGAGACCACCCATTCCTCCGGTAACCAATGCCACTCGCAACATCGCAACCCCCTTGCTGAGAATTTCTTATACCGCGCGTTCCTTGACGTAACGACCGGGTGCCGGTTCGATCGGCTTGTATTTGGCACTTCCCGGTTTGCGCGGTGCCCGCTGTTCTCCCGACAACGGCTTCAGCCAGGCGGCCCAATCGGTCCACCAGCTGCCCTTCTTTTCCTCGGCTACGGTCAGCCAGCCTTCGGCATCGTTCTTCAGGTCGTCGTTGATCCAGTAGCTGCGTTTGTTCTTGCTGGCCGGGTTGATGACGCCGGCGATGTGACCGGACGCACCGAGTACGAAGCGAAGCTTGCCACCGAGAATGCGCGTGCTCTGATAGGCCGACTGCCAGGGCACGATATGGTCTTCACGCGTCGCCAGCAGGTAAACCGGCATGTCGAGCTGGCCGAGATCGACCTTCTGGCCACACATGGCCAGCTTGCCCGGGACGCGCAGATTGTTCTCCAGATACATGTTGCGCATGTACCAGCAGGCGAACGGCCCCGGCAGGTTAGTCGAATCGGAATTCCAGTAGAGCAGGTCGAAAGCCTGAGGTTTCTGGCCCTTCAGGTAGTTGCCGGTGACGTAGTTCCAGACTAGGTCGTTGGCACGCAGGAAGGAGAAGGTGTTCTGCAGGTCGCGGGCGGGGAGCAGCCCCCCCTTGCCGATCGTCGCTTCGCGCGTCGTGACGCCGTTTTCATCGATGAACAGGCCGATTTCGCCGGTATCCGAGAAATCGAGCAACGTCGTCAGCAGGGTCAGCGAGGCGACCGGATCTTCACCCCGCGCCTTGAGAACGGCCAGCGCCGAGCTGAGGATGGTGCCGCCGACGCAGAAGCCGAGGGCATTGAGCTGCTTGACCTTGGTGATCTCCTGCACGACATGCAGCGCGGCAATCGGGCCGTGTTCGAGGTAATCGTCCCAGCCGAGATGGCCCTGCCCTTCCTGTGGGTTGCGCCAGGAAACGAGGAAAACGGTATTGCCCTGGTCGACCATGAAGCGGATCAGCGAGTTTTCCGGCTGCAGATCCATGATGTAGAACTTGTTGATGCACGGCGGCACGACCAGCAGCGGCCGCGTGCCAACCTTGGCGGTCAGCGGCGAATACTGGATCAGCTGCATCACGTCGTTTTCGTAGACGACGGCGCCTTCGGTGTTGGCGATATTTTTGCCGACCTCGAACACCGATTCGTCGGTCATCGAGATGCGGCCCTTCTCGAAGTCCTTGAGCAGGTTGTTGATGCCGTCGGTGATGCTCTGGCCCTTGGTTTCCAGGGCCAGCTTGATGAATTCCGGGTTGGTTGCGGCAAAATTCGACGGTGCCATGGCGTCGGCCATCTGCCGCGCCAGGAAGCGCATGCGCTCCTTCGATTTCTCGTCCTGAGCCGGAAGCACCTCGATCATCTGCTTCAGATACTGGGTATTAAGCAGATAGGCTTGATGCACGTAGTCGTAGATCGGGCTTTCGCGCCATTCGGGGGCAGCGAAGCGGCGGTCGCCGTGTTCCGGCGCGACCTTGAAGGCCGGCTCCTGGCCCTGCTGCTTGCTGAGAACCGACTGCCACAGCGACATCTGCTGA
>CAIXSK010000151.1 GCA_903922075.1 uncultured beta proteobacterium
AGCAGCAGGGTGGCATCGCCGCCGTCGTCGAGGATCATGTTCGAGTAGCCGCCGTCGGCCCATTCGAAGATGCGGTGGGTGTAGTCCCAGTAATCGACCAGGGTTTCGCCCTTGACCGCGAAGACCGGGATGTTCTGCGCGGCGATGGCGGCAGCAGCGTGGTCCTGGGTCGAGAAGATGTTGCACGAGGCCCAGCGTACTTCGGCGCCGAGGGCGGTCAGCGTCTCGATCAGCACGGCGGTCTGGATGGTCATGTGCAGCGAACCGGTGATGCGCGCGCCCTTGAGCGGCTGGGTCTTGGCGAATTCCTCGCGAATGGCCATCAGGCCCGGCATTTCGGTTTCGGCAATGAGGATTTCCTTGCGACCCCAGTCGGCAAGGTTGATGTCGGCAATGACGCAGTCTTTGAATTCAGCCACAGTAAGCTCCTGATGAACTGTGGCCGGGAGGGGATGCTCACCCGGCATCCCGTGCCCGGCACGGATTAAATGGGTGAGCGCAGTTTAGAACCGAGCCTGAGAGAGAGTTTCGACAACTACGCCCCTGCAGCGCCCCTCGGTAGGTTGAGGATTATAAACCGATATCAGGCTTTGTCGCCGGCCCAGTAGCGGTCGACATCCTTGATGCCCCATTTGGCGGCATCCTCGCGGCCGGCGATTTTCTCCGGGCTGCGGGCAATGTCGATGCTTTCCGGCTTGATGTAGCTTTGCGACTTGGTCGAGAAAAAGACCTTGACCCTGGGTTTTAGCAGCGATTGCTCGCCCTGTTCGATCACGACGCCGAGCTTGCCCGACTCCAGCCGGACCAGCGAGCCGATCGGGTAGATGCCCAGGCTCTTGACGAAGGCCTGGAAGACGACCGGGTCGAAGTGCCCCTTCCATTCGGCCATGCGCTTGATCGACTCGGCCGGGCACCAGCCAGCCTTGTAGGGGCGGTTGGAGGTGACGGCGTCGTAGACGTCGCAGACGGCGCCCATCTTGGCGAACAGACTCATCGTCTCGCCGTTCAGGCCCTTCGGGTAGCCACTGCCATCGATTTTTTCGTGATGATGCAGGCAGACGTCGCGGGTCATTTCGCTGATACCTTTGCCTTCGAGCAGCAGCTTGTGACCTTCCTCAGGGTGCGTCTTGACCAGCGCGAATTCTTCGTCGGTCAGTTTGCCGGGTTTGTTGAGGATTTCCAGCGGGATCATCGCCTTGCCGAGATCGTGCAGCAGGCCGGCCATGCCGGCATCACGCGTCTGTTGCTCGTCGAGGCCGAGCTGGCGGGCCAGTGCGATCATCAGGGCGCAGACTGCCACCGAATGCATGTAAGTGTAGTCGTCGGCAGTCTTCAACCGGGCCAGGCTAATCAGCGCGCCCGGGTTGCGCATCACCGAATTGGAAATTTCCTCGACCAGCGGTGCCGCGGCTTCGGCCTCGATCGCCCTGCCCATGCGCGCTTCCTGGAACATCGAGACGACCGCTTCCTTGCCTTTGGCGCAAATTTTGGCGGCGCGTTTTACCTCGTCGTTGAACGAGGTTTTCTCCTGAACGACGGGGGCCGGCTCTGGGATTTCCTCGGCTGAAACCACCGTGGTCGTGTCGGCCGATTCTCCGGCAGCGATATCGAAACCTTTGGATACGTCGATCCAGACTTCGGCGATCGGACTTTCCAGGATCAGCGACAGATCCTGGGGGTCGCTCAGGACGAATTTCGTCCGCCAGAACGGGTGATCCAGCCAAGCGCCACAAAACGCCTGGAGATGCATGCCCAGGGTCAGTTGATGAACGGGAATTTTTTTCAACATCACCGGATTTTATTAACAAAAAAGG
The DNA here is from genome assembly GCA_903922075.1 of uncultured beta proteobacterium. GTDB lineage: Bacteria > Pseudomonadota > Gammaproteobacteria > Burkholderiales > Rhodocyclaceae > Azonexus. The sequence continues at coordinate 1,815 of CAIXSK010000151.1, forward strand.
GGCCTGTGTGGCCCCTTTGGTGCAGATTTGTTGATTTTATTACAAACCGGCATCCGATTTCAGCAGGTTGGCACGATCCGTTGCCTCCCAGGTGAATTCCGGTTCATCGCGGCCGAAATGGCCATAGGCGGCGGTCTTCTGGTAGATCGGGCGGAGCAGGTCGAGCATGTTGACGATGCCCTTCGGGCGCAGGTCGAAATGCTTCTTGACCAGCGCGGTCAGGGTTTCGTTGCTGACCTTGCCGGTGCCGAAGGTCTCGACCATGATCGAGGTCGGCTCGGCGACGCCGATGGCGTAGGAGACCTGAACCAGACATTTGCTGGCCAGGCCGGCGGCAACGATGTTCTTGGCAACATAGCGGCCGGCATAGGCGGCCGAGCGGTCGACCTTGGACGGGTCCTTGCCGGAGAAGGCGCCGCCACCGTGCGGAGCGGCTCCGCCGTAGGTGTCGACGATGATCTTGCGGCCAGTCAGGCCGCAGTCGCCCTGCGGGCCGCCGACGACGAAGCGGCCGGTCGGGTTGACCAGATACTTGATGTCGCCCTTGATCAGTTCCTTGGGCAGCACCGGCTTGATGATCTGTTCGATGGTGGCCTCGCGCAGGTCTTCCAGGCTGATGTCCGGCGAATGCTGGGTGGACAGCACGACGGTATCGATCGAGTGCGGCTTGCCGTCGACGTATTTGATGGTGACTTGCGACTTGGCGTCCGGGCGGGCCCACGGCAGGCGGCCATCCTTGCGCAGCATGGCCTGGCGCTCGACCAGACGGTGCGACAGATAGATCGGCAGCGGCATCAGCGACGGGGTTTCGTCGCAGGCGTAGCCGAACATCAGGCCCTGATCGCCGGCGCCCTGGCCGAGATCGTCGTCGTAGGCCTTGTTGACGCCCTGGGCGATGTCCGGGCTCTGCTTGTCGTAGGCGACGAGCACGGCGCAGCCCTTGTAGTCGATGCCGTAGTCGGTGTTGTCATAGCCGATGCGCTTGATCGTGTCGCGGGCGACCTGGATGTAATCGACATTGGCGTTGGTGGTGATTTCACCGGCCAGCACAACCAGACCGGTGTTGCACAGGGTCTCGGCGGCAACGCGGGAATGCTTGTCCTGCGACAGGATGGCGTCGAGGATGGCGTCGGAAATCTGGTCGGCGACTTTGTCCGGATGGCCTTCGCC
>CAIXSK010000152.1 GCA_903922075.1 uncultured beta proteobacterium
CCCCAGGCAAAGGCGCCGCCGGCCAGCTCGGCCGGATGAAAATCGACGCGGAAGCTGGCGCAGCAGGCACCGCAGGACTGGCAGACGTTCATGGCAGGGTGATCCGGCAGCGCCACAGTTTGTGGCCGGAGGCGAGATATTTCTTCTCGAAGGGCGTCATCGGGTCGTCGGTCACGTACGGCTCGGAAGCCACCGGCTGGTTGGTCAGCAGGGTCAGCGCCTGCGCCATTTCCTCGATGTAGATGCGCCAGTTGCTGCGGCACTCCAGTTCGCCGCCCAGGTCGCGCCAGACTGGGAACACCGCATGGCCCTGCCAACGCCGGGCCAGATGGCCGATTTTGGGCCAAGGATTGGGGTAAAGATTGTAGTGACGAGCCAGGCGGATGCCGTGCTCGGCCAGCAGGCGCCAGAAATCGACCAGATCGGCGCGGACCAGCAGCGCGTTGGCCGGCATCGCCATCGGCTTGCCCCGCGCGATCCGGTCGCTCGACTGGTCGACACCGAGCACAAAGTGATCGGGAAACTGCTCGGCGATGCGCAGCGTGCTCCAGCCGACGCCACAGCCGGCATCGAGGATCAGCGGCGCCTGCGGATTCCAGGCCTCGCGCGCCGCCAGTGCAGCGGCAAAGGCTTCGCGGTTGTAGTCGAGGATCGGCTTACGAAAGGGGTGGGCCATATGCCGGCGGACCAGATCGTCGAGGTCCTTGTGCGGCCACTCTTGAGCACTGGTGATGAAACGCGAGTTGCCGTCCATCACGCCGCCAGCGGCAAGCCTTCGAGGATGCCGGCTTCGACCAGCAGGCGGTCGATGTCTTCGGCCGCCTTGACCGGACGCAGGCGCTGGTAGAGCGCCTCGGCTTCCGGGTAGTGGCGGCGCAGCAGCATCAGCCACTGCTTGAGGCGGCCGCCGGCATGCACCGGCAGCACGCGCTGGCGCACGCCCGCCCAGTAGATCGCCACGGACGGAATCAACTCGGCCCAACCACCGGTCACGTCGCCACGCAGCTTGCGCGGCAGCAGCGGGTCGGCCAGCGCGCCGCGGCCGAGCATGACGTCGGCGCAGCCGGATTCGGCGCGGATGCGATGGTAGTCGTCCACGCTCCACACCTCGCCGTTGGCGATGATCGGAATGCCGACCGCTTCCCGCACCCGGTCGATTTGCGCCCAACGGGCCGGCGGCCGGTAGCCGTCGACCTTGGTCCGGCCGTGGACGATCAGTTCGTCCGCCCCGCCGGCTTCAATGGCCTGGGCGCAATCGACGGCCAGGCAGCAATCCTCGATGCCCAGGCGCATCTTGGCGGTGAACGGAATATCGGCCGGCACCTGGGCGCGCACGGCGCTGACGATGGCGTGCAGCAGTTGTGGCTCGCCGAGCAGGGCCGAACCACCGCGATGGCGAAAGACGGTCGGCGCCGGACAGCCGAAATTGAGGTCGATACCAGCCGGCCGATAGGTGACGAGGCGCCGCGCGTTGGCCGCCATGAAATGCGGATCGGAGCCGAGCAGTTGGACGCGCATCGGCGTGCCGGCGTCGGTGCGGCTGGCGTTGAGCAGTTCCGGGCAGGTGCGCAGAAAAGTGCGATTGGGCAGCACGCTTTCGGTGACCCGGATGAATTCGCAGATGCCCCAGTCGTAGCCGCCGACGGCCGTCAGCACGTTCCGCATCAGCGGATCGGCCAGGCCTTCCATCGGGGCGAGCAGGATACGGGACATCGGCAAACTTTCGCTAAAGGCTTGAAAAGGCCGGCATTATAATCCCGCCCCATGCTGCGTATCGTCCTCGACACCAATGTTGTCCTCGACCTCTTCCACTGGGCCAACGTGGATGCGGTGCCGATCATGGCCGCGCTGGAGGCTGGCCGCATCGAATGCCTGGCCGACGCCCGCACGCTGGACGAGCTGCAACGCGTACTGACCTACCCGCAACTGAAGCTGACGCCGGAGATGATCGCCGAACGCTGGGCGCGCTACAGTGCGCTGGTCAGCGTGGTCAATGAAGGTGAAGCGCCGCCGCTGCCGCGCTGCAAGGACCGCGACGATCAGAAGTTCCTCGAACTGGCCGCCCGCGCCAACGCCGACATTCTGGTCAGCAAGGACAAGGCACTGCTCAAGCTGCGCGGACGGACCAAGCTCGCTTTTCAGATCGTCAAGCCGGCTGCCATGGCGCAGCACCTCGCCGGATAGCCAATGCTACGGTCGGCCCGTTTTTTTGGCCAAAATTGAAATTTCTGCCCGGGCCTTCCGTTCAGCCCGGCAAAGCCGCCGGCCCTTCGCCGGCAAGCTGCGCCACGTCACTCTCATCCTTCAACCCGACCCCGGTCAGCCGGCGGCTCAGCGCCGCGTCGATCAGCCAGGCCAGCCGCGCCGCGGCCAGCGGTAGCGGCAGCCCGGCCGGGCGGATGTTGGAGACGCAGTTGCGTTCGGCGTCGAGCCGCCCCTCCCGGGGCGCGAAGGTCAGGTAGGCGCCGAGGCTGTCCGGCGACGACAGTCCCGGCCGTTCGCCGAGCAGCACCAGCACCAGCCGCGCCTTGAGCCGCGCCCCGATTTCGTCGCCCAAAGCCACCCGGCCCTGCCCGGCCAGCACCAGCGGCGCCCGGCGCAGGCCCTCCAGGCGTGGCAGCAATTCGCCGAGCAGGTCTAAAGCATGGGCAGCAACACCAGTCGCCGACAGGCCGTCGGCGACGACGATGGCCAGATCGGTTTCCGTAGCAGCCAGCGCAGCGAGGCGCGTCGCGCTGGCTTCGTCCAGTTGCCGCCCGAGGTCCGGCCGCTGCAGGTAGATGTGTCTATCCCCGGCCCGGCTATGGACGATCACCGCCGCCTCTCCCTGCATTTCCTGCCAGCGCTCGGCCAGCGCCGCCAGATCGAGCGGCGTATGCACCGCATCACGGGCCAGCGCGTGGGCGACGTCGAAACGCAGCACGGCTTCGGTCGGCAGGCTGGCACCGGCCCGGCCGAGCGCGATGCGGGCGGCAGTCAGCCCGGCCAGTGCGGCCCAGGGGTCGGTCTGCGTCATCCCAGCCCCCGTGACAAGTCCTGTAGCAGGCGATGGTCGGCGCGCGGCGGCAGCAGGCGGCCATGCTCGTCGGTCAGCCCCATCGTCCGCAGCCAGGCCTCGAATTCCGGTGCCCGTTGCAGGCCCAGCGTGCGGCGGGCGAACAGCTGGTCGTGGAAGGAAGTGCTCTGGTAGTTGAGCATGATGTCGTCTGCCCCCGGCACGCCCATGATGAAATTGACGCCGGCCGTGCCGAGCAGCACCAGCAGGCTGTCCATGTCGTCCTGGTCGGCCTCGGCGTGGTTGGTGTAGCAGATGTCGCAGCCCATCGGCAGGCCGAGCAGCTTGCCGCAGAAATGGTCCTCCAGCCCGGCACGGATGATCTGCTTGCCGTCGTAGAGGTATTCCGGGCCGATGAAGCCGACCACGCTATTGACCAGCAGCGGCTTGAAATGGCGGGCGACGGCATAGGCCCGCGCCTCGCAGGTCTGCTGGTCGACGCCGTGGTGGGCGTTGGCCGACAGGGCGCTGCCCTGGCCGGTCTCGAAGTACATCACGTGGTCGCCGACCGTGCCGCGCTTCAGTGACAGCGCCGCCTCATGGGCTTCGCGCAGCATGGCCAGATTGATGCCGAAGCCGGTATTGGCCGCCTCGGTGCCAGCCACCGACTGGAAGACGAGATCGACCGGCAGCCCGGCCTCGATGGCCTGGATCTGGCTGCTGACGTGGGTCAGCACGCACGACTGCGTCGGAATGGCGAAGCGGGCGATCAGCTCGTCAAGCATGCGCCACAGCGCGGCCAGCGCCGCCGGGCTGTCCGAGGCCGGGTTGATGCCGATCACCGCATCGCCAACGCCGTACATCAGGCCGTCGAGCAACGAAGCGGCGATTCCGCGGGCGTCGTCGGTCGGATGGTTGGGCTGCAGGCGCACGGCCAGCCGCCCGGGCAGGCCGATGGTGTCGCGAAAGGCGGTGACGACACGGCACTTGCGGGCGACGGCAATCAAATCCTGGTTGCGCATCAGCTTGCTGACTGCGGCGACCATTTCCGGCGTCAAGCCCGGCGCCAGCGCCGCCAGTTCCGCCGCGCCGGTGGCATCGTCGAGCAGCCATTCGCGCAATTCGCCGACGCTCAGTCCGGCGACCGGCGCGAAGGCCGCCGCATCGTGGCTATCGACGATCAGCCGGGTGACCTCGTCGCTCTCATAGGGAATCAGCGCCTCGTCGAGAAAGCGGCGCAAGGGCAGTTCGGCCAGCACCAGCCGGGCGGCCATCCGCTCGGTACTGCTGGCTGCTGCGATGCCGGCCAGCATATCGCCGGCCCGCGCCGGGCTGGCCTTGGCCATCACCTCGCGCAGGCTCCCGAAGCGGTAGCCGACGTTGCCGATGCTGGCCGCCAGGCTCATCTCACATCCTTCTCCGGAACACCCAGGTCTTGTCGTCCGACGCCTCAGGCACGAAGCCGTAGCCGTCCTCGTCGAAATCCTTCAATCCTTCCGGCTCGCCCAGCCGGTTGAGCACCGCGTAGCGCGTCATCAGGCCGCGCGCCCGCTTGGCGTAAAAGCTGATGATCTTGTAGCGGCCGTTCTTCCAGTCCTCGAACACCGGCTGGATCAGCCGGCCCTTGATCTTGCGCCCGACCGCCGCCTTGAAATACTCCTCGGAAGCCAGGTTGACCGCCACCGGCTGCGGCAGGGTGTCGAGTTCGGCATTGATCGCGTCGAGCAGCTTCTCGCCCCAGAAAGCATACAAATCCTTGCCGGCCTTGTTGGCGAATCGGGTACCCATTTCCAGCCGGTAGGGCTGCATCAGGTCGAGCGGCTTGAGAATGCCGTAGAGGCCCGACAGGATGCGCACCTTCTGCTGCGCGAAATCGAGGTCGTCGGCCGACAGGGTTTTGGCGGCCAGCCCGTCGTAAACGTCGCCGTCGAAAGCCAACACGGCCTGCTTGGCGTTCTCCGGCGAGAAGGGCAGCGACCAGTCGGCGTAACGGTTGAAGTTGAGCCGCGCCAGCGGATCGGAAAGGTCCATCAAATTGGCGATATCGGCCGGCGATAGCTTGCGCAGTTGCCTGATCAGCGTTTCCGACTGTTTCAGGTAAGCCGGCTGGGTATGCCGGGCGATATGCGGCGGCGTCTTGTAATCCAGCGCTTTGGCGGGGGAAAGAAAAATGAGCATCGAATCTTGTTGAATGAGGGTCAAAAAGCCATTGTCGCAAGCAAATGGAAAACATCGTTTCCGAAAGCGGCCAAACCAGTTGCAAGCGCCGTCGACAATTTTTACACAACCAGCTTCAACACCAACAAAAATAATAATTTTTACATTGAAATCATTAACTTACAAAATAGGTCTGACAATTGCTTTCAACCAAATGCAATTTCACATCAATACCAAGGGGAACTTCAATGAAAACATTTGCATTTGCCATGGCCACTGCGGCGATTCTGGTCTCGGGCGCATCTCAGGCCGCGCCGATCAACTCTGCCGCCGATCCTTCGCTTGCCGGCGCTTACATTCAGGATTTCGAGGCAGGCCCCAGCGGAAACTTCGTTTCTCAGGCTTTTGGTGGTGGCGTAACCATCAGCGCCTTGAGCTCTGCCGATGTCGGCTCTCCCAGCTTCAGTGTCGCTGGCGATTTTGCCGGCAACTACAACACCCGGGATCGTCTGCATATTTCCAATATGGGTAGCGAGTTCCAGGCACTGCGTTTCGACTTCGGTTCGTCGATTTCGGCGCTCGGCTTCCTGTTCGGCGCCAGCGACTCCAGCTGGACCCTTCGCGCCTACAACAGCGCCAACACACTGCTTGACTCCCTGGATATCGCCCCGGTTTTTGGCAGCAATGCCGGTGACTTCTTCGGCCTCTCCGGCCTGGCCGGTGCAAGCTATGCAACGCTGATCCAGAATTTCGACGGCATCTATGCCAACGGTGGCGTGGATTACGTGTTCGTCGACAATCTGGCTTTCAACGCCGGCAACAACGTTCCCGAACCTGGCAGCCTGGCGCTGATCGCCCTGGCCTGCCTGGGCGCCGCAGCCGCCCGTCGCAAGGCCTAAGCACCGAGCAGCGCACTGCTCGCACCGTCCGGTGCGCGCCAGACACCCGGCAAGATTTCTTGCCGGGTGTTTTCGTTTACCCCGGCCCAAGCGCCTGAAATTGTTTTTCCATTCGGCGACTTCGCCAACTTGGTAAAATCTGTTGTTTTACATCGGGCAACAACATGAAACGCACCCGCTTTGGCTCCCGCGACCGTCTTTCCCGCGATGCGGCCGAACTGCAACGTCTGGCCGCCGGCCTTTCCGAATCCGGCGGCAAGCTGGAAGACGCCTACTGGGAAGCGCAATTGGCCGACGTCGTCGACGGCCTGCTGAAAAACGGCGCCGAGGACGACATCAATACCGCGCTCGACCGCCTGTTCGAAGCCAACCCGCGCGGCCACGACGAACTGGCCGACATGGTCGAATCGCGCGCCGAGACCCACCGCCTGGACGCCTCGGGCCAAGCCTTCGACATCCAGCTGTTCGCGGCGCCGGTGCTCGCCTGGTCGCGCTTTTCCATCCCCGCCAGCCCGCTGCCCAAGAGCACGCTGCAGGCGCTGGCCGTCCAGCTCGGTGCCCACGTCTTCGGCGGCGACGCCAAGCTGGCGCTGGCCGATTTCCTGTTCAGCCCGGACCAGTTGCCGCGCAGCTTCTGCGACACCTGGCAACTGACCAAGCAACTCGGCGAAGCAGCGCTGGCCGGCAATCATCTGACCATCGACAGCGACGGCATGCCGGAAACCAACCGTTTCCTGTCCGATGTCCGCTACCTGGTCGGCGCCATCGCCGTGCCGCGCGGCAAGCCGCTGTTCCGCTGGAACGAGGCCGACGGCAGCCGCGACGGTGCGCTCAAGGAATGGCTCAAGCAGGGCAGCCCCAATCTCGAACCGTTGCTCACCGGCTGCGCCTGGCAGCCCCTGCTGGCCGACGCCTACCACGCCGCCTGCCGCAACGCCGACCGCCTGTCGCGCCCCTACTCGCTGAAGGCCTCGGTCGCCTTCCTGCAAACCATGCTCGGCCTGATGCCGGCCGACATCCGCGCCGTCGTCGGCCCCTGCTACGACCGCCGGATGGAGGAATACCGCGTCGGCCTCGGCCCAACCACTGGCG
>CAIXSK010000153.1 GCA_903922075.1 uncultured beta proteobacterium
AGAAAGCGGTCGATCATCTGCTCGTCGTGCCGCACGTCCTCCTCGAACAGCGAGTGCATGACGATGGCTGCAGCACCGGCATCTTCCAGATGCAGCGCCGCCTCCAGATCACGACTGAGCGGCGACGATGAGGGCACCAGCGGATTCTTTAGCGGCAAGCCGAGATAGGTCGTGGACAGGTCAGGCATCGGGGGTCTCCTTTCTTTCGGCGGCCACCTGGGCCTTTTCATCGATGGCCGCTTCGGGCAGCCGCATTTCCGACAGTTCGACATATTCCTGATGGCGCAGCCGGGCATCCTTGCCGGCCTGCATCATAAACCTGGCCGAGGCATCCGGGCGCAGGCGTTCGAGGACGGTGAAACGCGCCTCGTTGCCGGCGAAATCGCTGAACGGGATGCTCGGTGCCGCGCTATCAACCGACAGCGGATTCCTGCCCTGCTCGCGCAGGCGCGGGTCGTAGCGGAGCAGCGGCCAGTGGCCGGATTTGACGGCCAGATCCTGCTGGCGCAGGTTGTTCGACAGATCGACGCCGTGCGCGATGCATGGGCTGTAGGCGATGATGATCGAAACGCCCGGGTAGCTCTCGGCCTCCAGGAAGGCTTTCAGCGTATGAACATCCTTGGCGCCGTAGGCCACCTGCGCGACATAGACGTTCTCGTAATCCATCGCGATGCGCGCCAGGTCCTTCTTGCGGTTCGGCTTGCCGCCGGCGGCGAACTTGGCCACCGCACCACGCGGCGTAGCCTTGGAGTTCTGGCCGCCGGTGTTGGAATAGACCTCGGTGTCTAACACCAGGATATTGACGTCCTCGCCCGAGGACAGCACATGGTCGAGGCCGCCGAAGCCGATGTCGTAGGCCCAGCCGTCACCGCCGATGATCCACACGCTGCGCCGGATCAAATTCTCGGCTACCGCCGCCAATTGCGCGGCGGCCGGCGTGCCAAGGTGCGACAGCTTGGCCTGCAGTTCGGCCACCCGTTCGCGCTGTCCGTGGATGCCGGCCTCCGTGCTCTGGTCGGCGTTCAGCAGGGCCTGGACCAGCGCTTCGCCGATTTCCAGGCTCATCGCCCGCAACTGCACGCGCGCCGCTTCGGCCAGCTGATTGGTGGCCAGCCGCATGCCGAGACCGAACTCGGCGTTGTCCTCGAACAGCGAATTGCTCCACGCCGGGCCGCGGCCGTTGGCGTCGGTGGTGTAGGGCGTGGTCGGCAGGTTGCCGCCGTAGATCGACGAGCAGCCGGTGGCGTTGGCGACCAGCATGCGGTCGCCGAACAGCTGCGTGGCCAGCCGGATGTAGGGTGTTTCGCCGCAGCCGACGCAGGCGCCGGAGAACTCGAACAGCGACGGCAGCAGCATCGAGCCGGGAATGGTATTGCGCTTGGCCACGGAGCGGTCGTAGTCGGGCAGCTTCAGGAAGAAGTCCCAGTTTTCGGCTTCCTGGCGCCGCAGCGGCGCCTGCTCGGCCATGTTCAGCGCCTTGCGCGAGGCCCTGGATTTGTCGCGGATCGGGCAGACCTCGACGCACAGCGTGCAGCCGGTGCAATCCTCGGGCGCCACCTGGTAGCTCATCTGCCAACCGCTCGGGTAATCCTTGCTGCGAATGGCCATGGTCTTGAAGCTGGCCGGCGCTGCCTCGGCCAGTTCGGCCGGGAAGGCCTTGGCGCGGATGGCCGAATGCGGGCAGACGAAGACGCATTTGCCGCATTGGGTGCACAGGTCGGTTTCGAGAACCGGGATTTCCAGCGCCAGATTGCGCTTTTCGTATTTCGCGGTGCCGGTCGGGAAGGTGCCGTCGGCCGGGAACAGCGAGACGGGCAGCGTGTCCCCCTGGCCGGCGATCATCGGCAGCGTCAGCTGGCGGACAAAATCGGAAACCTGCTGTTCGGGTCGCCGGGCGGCGTGGCTTGCCGGCGCCACGTAGTCGGCCGGCACCGCCACTTCGTGCAGACAGGCCAAGGTTTTGTCGATGGCCCGGCAATTCAGCTCGGCAATGCGCCTCCCCTTGCGGCCGTAGGTCTTCTCGACGGCATGCTTGATCGCGGCGATGGCCTCGTCCTGCGGCAGGATGCCGGAAATGGCGAAGAAGCAGGTCTGCATCACGGTGTTGATGCGCCGGCCCATGTCGGCCTCCAGCGCCACCCGGTAGGCGTCGATCACGTAAAAGCGGATGCGCTTGGCAACCATCTGCCGCTGCATCGCAGCCGGCAGCGCCGCCCACACCCGGTCGGCCGGCAACGGCGTATTGAGCAGGAAGACCGCGCCCGGCGCGGCGTAGGCCAGCAGGTCGTGGGTTTCGAGGAACAGCGGCTGGTGGCAGGCGATGAATCTGGCGTCGCCGGCGCCGGTCAGGTAGGTCGAGCGGATGGGCTGCGGCCCGAAGCGCAAGTGCGACACGGTCATGGCACCGGATTTCTTGGAGTCGTAGACGAAATAGCCCTGGGCAAAAAGATCGGTTTCGTCGCCGATGATCTTGATCGAATTCTTGTTGGCCGACACGGTGCCATCCGAGCCGAGGCCGTAGAACACGGCGCCGAAGGTCTCGCCCACCGCATCGGTCCGGAAAGCCGGGTCGAAAGGCAGCGACAGATGCGTCACGTCGTCGTCGATGCCGACGGTGAAGCGCCGTTTGCCAAATGCTACGGTCAGCGGCAAAAAAATGCCAAAAACCATGGCCGGCGTGAATTCCTTGGAAGCCAGGCCGTAACGCCCGCCGACCACCTTCGGCGGATTGGCGAAGCGCGGCGCTTCGCTGGCCGCATCCTCGGCCAGCGCGACCACGACATCCTTGAACAAGGGTTCGCCATCGGCGCCCGGCTCCTTGCAGCGGTCGAGTACGGCGATCGTACGAACGCTTGCCGGCAAGGCGGCCAGCAAGGCTTCCGGTGCCCACGGCCGATAGAGCCGGACTTTGAGCAGGCCGACCTTCTCGCCACGGCGGTTCATGTGGTCGACGGTTTCCTGCACCGTTTCGGCCCCGGAGCCCATCAGGACGATGACCCGCTCGGCATCGGCTGCACCGACGTAGTCGAACAGTTGGTAGTGGCGGCCGGTGGCCGCGCCAAACCGATCCATCGCCTGCTGGACGATGCCCGGGAAGGCATCGAACCAGGGGTTCTGTGCCTCGCGGGCCTGGAAGAAAACGTCGGGATTCTGCGAACTACCGCGCAGCACCGGATGCTCCGGCGACAGGGCGCGCTGGCGCTGGGCGGCGACCAGTTCCGGCGGCAACAGCTGGCGCAGGATATCGTCGTCCAGCGCAGCAATTTTCGCCACCTCGTGCGAGGTGCGGAAGCCGTCGAAGAAATGCAGCACCGGAATCCGCCCGGCCAGCGTCGCGGCCGAAGCGATGGCCGCCATGTCCTGCGCTTCCTGTACCGAATTTGAGGCAAGCAGCGCAAAGCCGGTGCCGCGCGTCGCCATCACGTCGGAATGGTCGCCGAAGATGGACAGCGCGTGCGTCGCAATGGCGCGCGCGGCGACATGAAAGACCGTCGGCGTCAGCTCGCCGGCGATCTTGTACATGTTGGGGATCATCAGCAGCAGGCCCTGCGACGCCGTGAAGGTCGTCGCCAGCGCCCCGGCCTGCAGGGCGCCATGCACGGTGCCGGCGGCGCCGCCTTCAGACTGCAGCTCGACGACGCGTGGAACACAGCCCCAGACATTGGTCTTGCCTTGCGCCGCCCATTCGTCGGACAGCTCACCCATACCGGAGGAAGGTGTGATCGGGTAAATGGCGATCACTTCGGAAACGCGGTAAGCCACGTTGGCGACGGCTTCGTTGCCGTCGATGGTCAGCATCTTGCTCATGTTCGGTCCTGCCCTGAAAGGTGCGCAGCCCTGGGAGGCAACCGCCCTCCTTCTAATTGTTGCGACGCAGCAAGTCCATTCTACGCCCGCCCGGCAAGCATTTATGCCAATCGGCAGCAAAAATATTGACGCCAAAACGACGTCCGGTGGGCTGCACTAAACCTTTATAATGTTTGGTTTTCAAGTATCTGGACGCCCGACCATGGAAGCCGAACACATCAACAGCATCTCCAACAAGCTCGACGATCTGGCGCAGCGCGCCGCCGAGCTGCGGAGGTATCTTTGACTACGACCAGAAACGCGAACGCCTGACCCTTCTCAACCAGGAGATGGAAGATCCCAAGATTTGGGATGACGCCAAACGCGCCCAGGAACTCGGGCGGGAAAAGAAATCGCTGGAAAACATCGTGCTGGTGCTGGAAGAAGTCCAGGGCGGTCTCGACGATGGCCGCGAGTTGTTTGCCATGGGCAAGGAAGAAGGCGACGACGAGACCCTGCTCTCGGTCGAGGCCGACAATACCGAACTAGAAGCCAAGGTCGCCGCCCTCGAATTCCGCCGCATGTTCAACAACCCGTCCGACCCGATGCCCTGCTTCCTGGAAATCCAGGCCGGCGCCGGCGGCACCGAAGCCCAGGACTGGGCCTCGATGCTGCTGCGCATGTATTTGAAATATGGCGAAAAAAAGGGCTTTACCGTAGAGGTCATGGAAGAATCGGAAGGCGACGTCGCCGGCATCAAGAGCGCCACCGTCAAGTTCACCGGCGACTACGCCTACGGCACGCTGCGTACCGAAACCGGCATCCACCGCCTGGTCCGCAAGTCGCCGTTCGACTCCAACGCCCGCCGCCACACCAGCTTCACCTCGGTGTTCGTCTTCCCGGAAGTCGACGACTCGATCGAGATCAACATCAACCCGGCCGACGTGCGCACCGACACCTACCGCGCCTCCGGCGCCGGCGGTCAGCACATCAACAAGACCGATTCGGCCGTGCGTCTGACCCACGTCCCGACCGGCATCGTCGTCCAGTGCCAGAACGACCGCTCGCAACACCGCAACCGCGACGAAGCCTGGCAGATGCTGCGCGCCCGCATCTACGAATTCGAACTGCGCAAGCAGCAGGCCGAGCAGCAGAAGCTGGAAGACGCCAAGTCCGACATCGGATGGGGTCACCAGATCCGCTCCTACGTGCTCGACCAGAGCCGGATCAAGGACCTGCGCACCAACTACGAAGTCGGCAACACCCAGGGCGTGCTCGACGGCGACCTCGACGGCTTTATCGAGGCCAGCCTGAAACAGGGCGTCTGATCCAATGCTCGCCGGCCGATGAGGACGTTTCTCGGAAAGCTGGCGATCGTCGCGCTGACATTGCTCGGCGCGTTGCTGCTGCTCACCATGCTGGCCACCGATGGTAAGCCGCTGGTCGAGCGCAGCGAAGCGATCTCTCCCAACACCGTCGCCCAGGCCAAACGCCTGCTCGCCGCCAACGATCCGCGCCAGCAGCAACGCGGCGAAGTCCGCACCGTCGTCGTACCGGCCAGCCTGATCGACGAAGGCGTCAATTACCTGGCCGGCCGCTACCTGCGCGGACGCGGCGCCCTGCGGCTGCAGGAGGATGGCGCCGGCATCGCGCTGAGCGTCGCTCTCCCGGTCCGTCGATTCCTCAATCTTCGCGCCGTCGTCGCGCCAGCCGAGGGGATGCCGCGGATCGCCAGCGCACATTTGGGCAGCCTGCCCGTGCCGGCCGCCCTGGTCGAACTCGCCGTGGCGCATGCCATCACCGTCTACGGCTTCGAAAAGGAATGGGAACTGGCCGGCCAAGCCCTGCGCAAGCTCTCATTCGACGCCGCCAGAGGAACGGCCAGCCTGACCTACGCCTGGGAGCCGGGCATCCTCGACCGGGCGCGCGCAGCCGCGCAATCCGAGGCCGACATCAAGCGCCTGCGCGAAAGCCAGTTGTCGCTGGCCGCCCTGCTCGCCCACCGGGCGCCGGGCACACGGATCAGTCTGGCCGAAGTTCTCGGGGCGACCATTCCAATGTCCGAAGATGCCTCCCTGCGCGGCCGCGCTACGCTGCTGGTCCTCGCCAGTCACCTGGCCGGCAAGGATCTCGCCGCGGTCGTTCCCGCCGCCAGAAACTGGCCCCGGGTGCGCTGGGTCAACATCACCCTGGCCGGACGCCACGATCTGGCCCAGCATTTCGTCATCTCCGCGGCCCTGGCCGCCTGGGCCGGCGAGCCGGTCGCCGACGCGATCGGTCTCTACAAGGAGCTGGAAGATGCCCGCCACGGCAGCGGCTTTTCCTTCATCGACCTGGCCGCCGACCGGGCCGGAACCCGCTTCGGCGAAATCCTGATCAGAAACCCGGAACAGCTGATGGCGGCAATGAACAATGCCTTCCGCGACGAACAGTTGTTGCCGGCCGTCAGCGATCTCCCCGAATACCTTTCCCAGCCTGAATTCAAGCGCCGCTTCGAAAATCCGGAGAGTCCGCAGTTCAAGGCCATGGCGGCGGAAATCGAACGCCGTCTCGATACTTTGCCGCTCTACCGCTAGCCGCCGCCATGCCCGACAACCTGTTCGCCGACCTGCCCGCCCCCGGCACTGCCGACGAGGCGTTCTCCACCCTGCTCGTCGAACCCGGCCTGGTCATCGAGCGCATCGTGTCGACCGGCCAGGCAAGCCCACCGGGGTTCTGGTACGAACAGCCGGAGGCCGAGTGGGTATTGCTGGTCAGTGGCGAAGCGCTGCTCCGCTTCGAGGATGAAAGCGAGCCACGTCGCCTGCTGCCCGGCAGCTATCTCGATATCGCGCCGAAACGCCGGCACCGGGTCGAGTGGACGACGCCGGACAGCCAAACCGTGTGGCTAGCGATCCACCACCCCGTTCCCTGAAGCCGCCCTCCCCCGCACCGGTTCCGCAGTTTCCGGCTGGCGCAGGCGCAACATGACCAGAACGGCCTTGGCCAGACGTTTGACCGGGCGGCCAAGGATGTTTTTCAGCCCGTGCAGCAAGCCCTGCCGGGTCCGTGGATTGAAAGCCAGGAAGCCGTAGTAATCCCGTGCCTCCTTCATCCAGCCCCCCTTGTAGTCCTCCTCGCCGTAACCGAAATCGATCCGGCTGACGTGATCGTCTTCGAGCACGTGGTAAATCATGAAGTTGGTCAGCACCACGCCGACAGCCTGTTGCTTGAAATCGTCGTGATAGGCCAGGCGTGAGCAATGGCCGACGCCGCCGGTGACGATCCAGAACTGAGCCGCCGCCGGAACGCCATTGAAACGCAGGATGCCCAGGCGCATGCAACCGCTTTCGGCGGCCAGCCGGATCATGGCGATCATGTCGTCGGAAACCATGCTTTCGGCCTCCTTCCAACTACCCAACGAGACCGCGTAATAATCTTCGATGGCTTCATCGAGACCATCGGTCCCCTTGTACAGCGCCAACTCCAAATGACCGGACTTCTCGAGCGCCCGCTGCCGCCGCCGGACGCTATAGCGCAAATTGGCGCTGCGCTGCGCGAAATACGCCTCGTAGCCCAGTCCGGCCGTGTCCTCGTAGCGGTTATAGGAATTGGCATAGACCTGGGTCCAGAAGCCCGCCTTCCCCAAGGCCCGGTGCAACATCCGTCCGTCGTCCCCAGCGGTATCGACCGGCCACAGCCGCAACAGCTCGACCGGCAGGCCCGGCGCATCGCCGCCCCCTCTTCTGAAATGTTTCAGCAACTGGATTAGCAGCCCTTCGTGATCCCTTGCCTCCGGCGAAAAGATCATCGCTACCGTCGAATAGTTTTCCGGATGGCTGATCGAACCCAGGGTTTGCGCCCCGAATGCCGAATAATCGATCTGGCAGGCGCGCAAAGGCATCAACAGCAAAGGCTTTCCGTTGTCCGCCTGCTCGAGCGCATACACCCTGACCTGGTGAGCCCCTGGGTAAAAGTGCGTCATGACGTGATCGAACCACGCCGGGTCAGAAAAAAGGTCGTCGCGTCTGGCGCTGTCGACCAACGAACGATGAGCCGCCGGCAGCCCGGCAAACCCTTCGTAACACCGAACCCTGTACATATCCACCTGCCCCTGTGCCAGGTGCGACACCTTGTCCATATCCACGCCCGCACCGAATTCACCCCAGGCACGATGATATTGGCAAATTGGCCGCCGGTGTTCCCGGCGTGCAGAAGATTAATACTGATCGAATTAGAAGCCAAACGACAACGCCACCTGCCGCCCTGTGGAATGCCCGATTGACATTAATTGAAAGGCACGGCGATACTCCATCCTGCGCCATCCATGCTGCGCCCCCGGAGCCGACGCCATCCGGAACCAGCCGCCGGGCGCCGGCGGCAACATCCCGACGAATCATGAACTGGAATCCGGTCCGCCCCGTCCTTGAGCAATGCCTGCGCACACCCGACCGGCTGGCGCTATTTGCCGATGGCATCGAGTTGAGCTACGCCGATCTCGGAGGCCGTGCCGCCCGGCTGGCGGCAGCGCTGGGGGCCCAGGGCATCGGCCGGGGCAGTCGCGTCGGCATCCTGGCTTCGCGTAGCCTGATCGCCATTGAAGCGGTCCTCGGCGTCGCCTGGTGCGGCGCCACCTACGTTCCCTTGGGCCTGCGCTGGCCCGACGAAAGGATCTGCACGGTAGCGTCCCTGACTGGGCTGGACGCAATGATTGCCGATCGCAGCGGCTGCACACTGCTGACGGCGAACATGCTGGCCGGCATCAGGGTTCTGGTGGTGCCCGAGGAGGCCTTGGCTGACCTGCCGCCGGATCTTGCCAACCGGGTCGTGATGCGCTTTGCGGAGCGCAATGGCATCGTCTCGCCGCCCGGAACCGCCAGCCTCCCCGAGCCTGCCGAAATGTCCGCCGACGATCTGGTCTATGTGATCTTCACTTCAGGTACCACCGGCGTCCCGAAAGGGGTGATGGTGGCGAGTGCATCGCTGGCCGCCTATCTCGCCGCGCTGGGCGCGCGCAAGGCAATGACGCCGGACGACCGCGCCTCGCAATTCACCGAACTGAGCTTCGATCCGTCGGTCGGCGAAATTTTCGTCCCCTTGTGCGCCGGCGCGTCGCTACACGTCGTGCCATCGCTCAGCACGGTGTCCCCGGCACGCTTCATCCGCGAGCGCCAACTCACCATTTGGGGATCGGCGCCGGCAGCCATCGCCTGGCTGCGCGACACCCGCTCCCTGCAACCTGGATCGCTGCCCTTGCTGCGTTACAGCTCCTTCGGCGGCGAGCCCTTGCCGCTCGCCTCGGTACGCGCCTGGCAGGCAGCCGCGCCAAACAGCGTGGTCGACAACCTTTATGGCCCGACCGAGGCGACGGTCGATTGCGCCGGCCAGCTCGTGGCGCCTGGTGCGACACCGGTAGTGACGCCGGAGCGTGGTGTGCTGGCGATCGGCACGCCGCATCCCGGCAGCGAGCTCGCCGTGTTCGGCCCCGACCGACGCCCGCTACCGACCGGCGCGGTGGGAGAACTGGGCATTGCGGGCAGTCAGCTGGCGGTAGGCTATTTCGAAGCCCCCGGTTTGACCGATGAGCGCTATCCGGTCATTGATGGCAAACGCTGGTTCCTCACTGGCGACCTTGCGATGCGGGACGATTCCGGCCTGTATCACCACATGGGCCGCCGCGACAACCAGATCAAGATCCACGGCCATCGGGTCGAACTCGAGGAAATCGAGGCCCACCTGCGGGCGGTGACGCAAACCGACCAGGTCGCGGCGGTGGCCTGGCCGATGGAAGCCGGGGTCGCCCTGGCCATCGTCGGTTTTGTCGGCCCCAGCGGGGTTCCGGCCAACCAGATCCGCGCTGCGCTACGCAAGCGGCTGCCACCACACATGGTCCCGTCCGCGATCCACGAACTGGCCGCACTGCCGCTCAACACCACCGGCAAAGTGGACCGCCGGGCGCTGATCGACCGTCTCCAGGCCGGCAGGCCGGAAAGCGGAGCAATCCGTGGCTGAGACATTGGCGGCCACGCTGCGCCGTTACGGACTTGGCCTGCATCCGCTGGCGTGGCGGGTTCCGCCGATCGAGACCTACCCCCGCGTGGTTGCCTTCACTCAGACGATTCCCGGCAAGCTGGCGCTATTCGCTCTGTGCGCGCTACTCATGAGATTCCTTGTCGACGGCCCGTGGATGGCAATCACGGCAGCAGCCATCGGCGTATCGCTGGCCGGCCGCCACCGCCACCGCGCGGCACTGTTCGCCACCGGCGCACTGCTCGCGCTCGCCCCGGAATGGTTCAACTACCGTGCCGCTTACGCCATCGCCGAACAGCAGGGGCTACTTGACGGCCTGCGCATGGGCTACGTGCGTGCGGCCACACTCCTGGCCTGCGTTCCGCTGGCAGTGGCGGCGCTGTGGCTGGCCCGGCGCTACCGCGACCACCCGCTCGGACAACGCCCGGTGCTCATCCAGCATCTGGCGTTCATCGGCCTGGTCTGGCTGGCAGTGGTGCAGGTATTCCAGGGCATGGCGCAAGTACTGCTGTGGAGCCTGATCGCTGTGTTTGCCGCTTATTTCTGGTTTCTCGCCTACGCGCTGATTGGCGCCCGGCAGCGGCAACCGCCGTCCATTGTGCTGCAACTCGCGACCTTCCATCCCTTCTTCGGATCGACCGCCACACCGATGGCCAAGGGCGCGACCAACTGGCGGAGCGTCGAGGCAGCTACCGATGAGGAACTCGCCGTGACCCAGCTAAAGGGGCTCAAGCTCCTCGCCTGGGCATTCTTTCTGAAGGCCGTGTTGTGGGTGTTTCGCCGGGTCGTCTATGGCAAGCTTGGCGTCACGCCCTTGATTGTCGCCTTCGAGCGCTTCGTCGACAGCGGTATTTCCCCCGGCGCGATGGGTGCCTTGAGCATCGTGGCGAATTTCTTCGAACAAATCCTGATTCTCGCGGTGTGGGGGCATGCCATCGTGGCTACCGGCCGGCTGGCCGGCTTCCGCCTGCTGCGCAACACCTGGCGACCGCTGGCCGCGCGTACCCTGGCGGAATTCTGGAACCGCTATTTCTATTACTTCAAGGAAATCATGGTGCAGGTCTACTTCTACCCGACCTACGTGCGCTTTTTCAAACGCAGCCCGCGCCTGCGCGTCGCCTTCGCCACCTTCATGGCCGCCGGTGTCGGCAATTGGCTGTTCCACTTCATGCTGGAGAATCATCGGGTCGCCCAGGATGGCTTTGGCGTATCCCTGGCGCACATGCAGACCTACGCCTTTTACTGTCTGCTGCTGGTTGGCGGCATCGTATTCTCGCAGTTGCGGGGGTGGCGCCCGGACCCGCAAGCAGGGTGGCTGCGGAACCGGTTCTTGCCATCGCTGTCGGTGGCGCTGTTCTATTGCCTGCTGTCGTTTTTCGATGGTCCCCAGCGCCATGTCGCGCTGGAGGACCACTTCGCCTTCCTGTTCAGGGTATTGGGGATCTAGATATGGACATGAATGACCGGGCGCGGATCAGGGCGTTCATCGAGGAGTTGCTCGGCGAACAGGATGATCGCGCATTGTTTGCTGACGGCGAATCGCTGATCAAGTCCGGCCGCCTCGATTCACTAGCCGTCACGAAGATGGTGATGTTCCTGGAAACCGGCTTCGACGTGGATTTCGCCCGGGTCGAGTTCGATCCGGAACGCTTCGATTCGGTGACCGAGATCGCCGCGGTGATCGCGGAATCCCGAGGCCTGCGCTAAGCCCTGCCTTCTGTCGCGAAACGCCGCACCCACGAGTGAACCGCGCTGTTCTCGCCAGCGAAATATGAAGTGCATTGCTCGCCACGGGCATAGGGCGGCCAGCGCATCAGCAGTTCGTGCGCACGCGGAAAGGCGTAGAAGGGCAAGCCCGGCGCCAGGTGATGCAGCAGGTGATAACCGTTGTTATGGGGATGAAAAACCTGGGCGACCAGGCCGCTGATCGGATGGTTGCGGCTGAAGGCAATGAGGCCGACGGGATTCAGTCCGACATGATCGGAAATTTCCCGGAATGAAGTGATGGCGTGGAATGCCGTGGCCCTCGCCGTCACCCAGAGCGCGAGAAAGACCAGCGCGTCGGCAATGCCCCACAGGGCAGCGATCAAGCCCAGCACGCCGGCCCACCAGCCCAGCACGCCGACGAGCGACATGGCGTCCATGCGCAGGAGGTGCGACAGCAGGGAAGCGCGGAACATCTGCGGCGACCGGATCTGATCGAGCCAGACAGCCAGCCAGCCGCGCGACAGCGAGGTTTCGTCATGAATGAAATCCGGGTCGCGCGCTGGTTCGCCCAGATACCGGTGGTGGCGTTTGTGGTCGTCGCGGTAGATCGTCATCGACACCCAGAGCGGCCAGCAAAACAGCAGGTTGGCAAGGGCCACCGAGCGGCCTCGGCTGGCTGCCAGTCCACGGTGCGAGGCGTCATGGAGGATGTTGCCCAGCGCGCGCTGGCGGTTCCCGATGACGAGGACCGAGAAGGGGGCTGCCAGCCAGCCAAAGACGATGGTCGCCATCGTCGCCAGGGCGATCAGCAACCAGTCTGCTGCCACCGCGAGCAGGGCCCGGCCCGGACAAGGACGATGCAAGGCTTCCAGCTCCTGCGAAAACCCGGCGTCTCGCGCGAACTTCCACATGTCGGCGATTTCGGCCGACATCGGCTCGTGGCTTCCGGAAATCCTTTGTTCAGCCATGGCAGGATCAGCCGGATTCAGGGTGGTAGGCATGATTGACCAGTCCGCTTTCGTCATGAACCTGAATGGCCCGACATCTCGTGCCCCGCCTCGGTGAGGGCACGGACCGCAGTATTCATATCAACGCTTTTGAACAGAATGTAATCGGTATCGTAGGTCGAGACGGTGAAGATGCTGACGCCGGCATCAGCCAGTATCCTGGCAAGTTCGGCGATCACGCCGACCAGTGTAAATTCCAGCTTGCCGGCGATCCGCAGGCAGGACCAGCCGGGCTCGCACTCACCGGGCCCCGGGTCAATATCCTGCGGTGCGACAATCGACAATTCCTCGTCGGTTCGTGTCACCGAGTACCAGGCGGCGGAGCGCAACTGATCGAAATTGACCGGCGCATCCGGCGACAGGCGATGAATGGCGAAGCTCTCCGAAAGGAGCAGCAACCTGAGTCCGGTTATCCCAAGGCGTTTCACAACAGCCCCCTCCTCATCGATCACGTCCGTTGCCACAGCGCGACAGGCAATATTCTCACTATGCAGCAAATCCATTCGCCGCGCAGCTTCTTTGCTGCGTACTACCCCATCGGGGCCGGTCCGACGCTTCTTCCGGGGCCGGGAAAATTCCAACAGCTCACGCAACGTAGCGCTTCGCTTCCTGATCGCTTAAGCTGATCTCCGTCTGCGCCATGGCCGCTACCTCCCGAAGCAGACATTAACGCTTGGCTCTGGCATGCAGCCTGTTGCCCTTGTCCAGACAGGCCAAAATCGGCGAAAATTCATGGTTTTAGCGGGCTACCGCAGCAAACCCAATTTCCAAGGAAATTTCCATGTCCCAAGCCGACAACGCCGAACAGCCCGTCCAGCAAGACGAAAATCACATCATCGCCGAGCGTCGTGCCAAGCTCGCCGAGTGGCGCAAGACCGGAAAAGCTTTCCCGAACGACTTCCAGCGCGAAAATACCGCAGCCAAGCTGCACGAAGGCTACGGCGAAAAGTCGACCGAGGAACTCGAAGGCCTGCCGGTCGAGGTCAAGGTTGCCGGTCGCATGATGCTGAAGCGGGTCATGGGCAAGGCGTCATTTGCCACGCTGCAGGACATGACCGGCCGCATCCAGGTGTATATCGCCCGCGACAAGGTCGGCGAGGACGTCTATGCTGCCTTCAAGGGCTGGGACCTGGGCGACATCGTCGGCGTGGTCGGCACGCTGATGAAGACCAAGACCGGCGAACTGACCATCCAGGCCGCTGAAGTCCGCCTGCTGACCAAGTCGCTGCGCCCGCTGCCGGACAAGTTCCACGGCCTGGCCGACCAGGAAATGAAGTACCGCCAGCGCTACGTCGACCTGATCATGAACGAGGAAACGCGCTTCACTTTCCGCGCCCGTTCGGCCATCGTCGCCTCGATCCGCAACTACATGGTCAGCCACCACTTCATGGAAGTGGAAACGCCGATGATGCACCCGATTCCCGGCGGCGCCTCGGCCAAGCCCTTCGTCACCCACCACAACGCGCTGGACATGCAGCAGTTCCTGCGCATCGCCCCGGAGCTTTACCTGAAGCGCCTGGTGGTCGGCGGTTTCGAGAAAGTGTTCGAAATCAACCGCAACTTCCGCAACGAAGGTTTGAGCCCGCGCCACAATCCGGAATTCACGATGATGGAGTTCTACGAGGCGTATGCGAACTACCACACGCTGATGGACTTCACCGAAGGCCTGCTCCGCCACGCCGCGCGCGAGGCGCTGGGCAAGGAAGTGTTCATTTATCAGGGCCGCGAACTCGACCTCTCCAAGCCTTTCCATCGCCTGACCATCTGCCAGGCGATCCAGCGCCAGCATCCGGAATTCAGCGATGCCGAACTGGCCGATCCGGAATTCCTGAAGGCCAAGATCAAGCACTTCGGCGAACCGTTGAAGCCGGGTGGGCTGGGCAGCCTGCAGTTGCAGCTGTTCGAAGCCTGCGCCGAAGCCCAGTGCTGGGAACCGACCTTCATCATCGACTACCCGGTCGAGGTCTCGCCGCTGGCCCGTGCTTCCGACAGCAACCCGGAAATCACCGAGCGCTTCGAGCTGTTCATCGTCGGCCGCGAGATCGCCAACGGTTTCTCCGAGCTGAATGACGCCGAGGACCAGGCGGCGCGCTTCCAGGAACAGATGAAGGCCAAGGATGCCGGGGATGAGGAGGCGATGTATTACGACGCCGACTTCATCCGGGCGCTGGAGTATGGGCTGCCGCCGACTGGGGGCTGCGGGATTGGGATTGACCGGCTGATCATGTTGCTGACAGATTCCCCAGCGATCCGCGATGTGATCCTCTTCCCCTCCATGCGCCCCGAATGATGGTCGGCTGCGCTTGGCGATACGGCGTTGCGCGGCACCTTGCATAGCGCTGCTATGCGGCGGCACCGCGCGCCTTGTGTTCGGCAGAGCCGAATTCTTCGCTACGCTCAGAACCGCCACGACGTGGCGTCCTGCGCCCCGCGGGCTGGTCTCGCCGGCGCTCGCTCGACCATCGGCTTTTGGTAATTTCAATGCAAATCCGCCAACTGCAAGTTGCTTGCGACCACCTGCAGGATCGTCTGCTACTTCGGGTGGCCACGCAGGCTGATGAGGAAGTTCGCATCTGGCTGACGCGCCGCTTCCTGCGCGATCTTTGGCCGCATCTGGCCGGGCTGCTCGGCAATAGGGCGGCCCCGCTGACCATCGCCGCCGAGGCTGCACCGGCCGAGGCGCCGAGTTTCGAGCAGGCGTTTCGCGACGACAACGCCACCTACCCGCTTGGCGCCACGCCGCTGCTGACCAGCGAAGTCAAGTTTGACACCCTGAGCGACGGCAGTTTCAACCTGACCTTCCGCGAAGGCCGCGAGCGCAGTTTCCTGCTCCCGCTGACGCCCGATTTGCTGCAGATGCTGTGCGCCATGCTGCGCGCCGGGGCGGAACAGGCGCAGTGGAACCTGGCCCTCGACTACGCGCCGGCCGAACCACCTGCGGCCACCACCAGCCGTACCTCGCGCCTGCATTAGTGGACAAACTGCAGCCCGCCCGCCTCGAACGGGTTGCCTACGGCACGCCCTATTCGGCGGCCTTCGACGACGTCTATCACTCCGCCCTCGGCGGCCCGGCGCAGGCCCGGCATGTCTTTCTGGCCGGCACCGATCTGCCGCAACGCTGGCAGGGCCGCGAGCGCTTCGTC
>CAIXSK010000154.1 GCA_903922075.1 uncultured beta proteobacterium
GAGCGCAAGACGCTCAACCTCGACCATCTGAAGACCCTGGTCCTCGACGAAGCCGACGAAATGCTGCGCATGGGCTTCATCGACGACGTCGAGTGGATTCTCGAACGCACCCCGGAACAACACCAGACTGCGCTGTTCTCGGCCACCATGCCGGAACAGATCCGCCGCGTCGCCCAGAAGTACCTGGTCGAGCCACGCGAAATCAAGATCAAGTCGGCGACCGCCACCGTTGCGGCGATTCGTCAGGTGTACTGGCAGGTTTCCGGCATGCACAAGCTGGACGCCCTGACCCGTATCCTCGAAGTCGAAGAAAACTTCGATGCGGCGATCATCTTCGTCCGCACCAAGACCGCCACTGTTGAGCTGGCCGACAAGTTGAACGCCCGCGGCTATGCCGCCGCCGCGCTGAACGGCGACCTCAACCAGCAGATGCGCGAACGCGTCATCGAACAGTTGAAGTCCGGCGCCCTGGACATCGTCATCGCCACCGACGTCGCCGCCCGCGGCATCGACGTGCCGCGCGTCAGCCACGTCGTCAACTACGACATCCCGTACGACACCGAAGCCTACGTGCACCGCATCGGTCGTACCGGCCGCGCCGGCCGCACCGGCAACGCCATCCTGTTCGTCGCCCCGCGCGAAATCCGCATGCTGCGCACTATCGAGCGCGCCACCCGTTCGCCGATCGCCCCACTGACCCTGCCCAGCCGGGCCGACGTGACCAACAAGCGCGTTGCCGACTTCAAGCAAAAAGTCGTCGAAGTACTCAACGCCGAAGGCCTCGATTTCTTCGCCAACATCGTCTCGCAGATCGCCGAAGAGCAGAACGTCGGCGCCGAAGAAGTCGCTGCTGCGCTGGCCATGATGGCCCAGGAAGGCAAGCCGTTGCAGATCGCCGGTGAAGACCCGCGTCCGGCCCCGGCCCCGCGCGACGACCGTCGCCCGGGCGTTTTCGGCGAGCGAGAACGCAAGCCGGGCTTTGAAGGCCGTGGCGAACGCCCGCGCTTCGACGACCGCAACGGCGACAAGCCGCGCTTCGAAGACCGTCCGCGTCGTGAAGACCGCCCGGCCCGTCCGGCGCCAACCGGCGACATGGTGCGTTACCGCATCGATGTGGGCCGTGACCATGGCGTCGAAGTGCGCGACATCGTCGGCGCGATCGCCAACGAAGCCGGCATCGAAAGCCGCTTCATCGGCCGCATCGGCCTTTATGAAGAGTCGAGCACCGTCGAACTGCCGGCCGGCATGCCCGCCGAAGCCGCCAACGCCTTGAAGCGCACCCGCATCCGCGGCGTGCCGATCAATATTCGCCAGGACGAAGGTCGCCCGGGCGGCAGCTTCGGCGGCGAACGCAAGTTCGAAGGCGAGCGCGGCGGCTTCAAGAAAAAGAAGTTCGGCGACCGCTGAGCTCTCGCGACTTCCGGAAAAAGCCACGGCCAGCCCGTGGCTTTTTTGTGCCATTTGCACAAATGATAATAATTCCTGTTTACATTTTTCAGAAAGCACTTAAGATAAGAACCATTCTCAACAAATAACCGCCGCCGATGAAATCCCTGATCGCTCACGTATCCATCGCCGCCCTGCTGCTTGGCGGGGCCTTGTTTGTCCTGATCCCCGCCTGACCCGGAGACCGCCATGCCTGCCACTGAACTCTGGGCCGGAGCGCTCAGCCTGATCCTGATCCACGAAGAAACTGGCTGCCAGCACTCCGCTCTTCACGCCGCCCGCTTGCTCGACCAGTTGTGCGACATCGCGGACATCGACGACGCCACCCGCCGCCTGTGCGAACGCGCCAGCAGCCGGCTTTCGCACAAGGAGCGCCGCCATGCTTGCGCCGCTTAAAGATCGAAACCTGATCGAGCGCGACACAGACTGCAGGACTGCAGCGGAGCTTCATGCCGACAACGCCGCGCTCAAGTTGCGCTTGCGCCAGGCGCGCCAGATGCAAAAGCGGACGGCCACCCTGAGCACGCGCAAGCTCATCGAGCTGACCAACGAAAAGCAGCGCCTGGCCGAGTTGAATCTCCATCTGCAGAAACGCCTGGCCGAACTCGAATCGGGCGAGACCATCGTCGCACTGGGCCAGCAATTGATGAGCATCCGCCAGGAAAATGACGAGTTGCTGGAGGCGGCAAAATGCGTCTGGTTTCTTGATCGCACGCTCTGCGCCGCCCGCCGCGAATGCGAACGCCTGGCCCGTGAACGCGATAACGCGCTGGATTGCCTGCAATCGCGCAGCGGGCAACGCCTCGACGATTGAACGCCAGCGAGCGGCCCGCTTCTTGGCCACTGCCAAGGCTTCGATTCATTCGCCGCCAGCCATCTAAACCCTCCGGAGTCCGTGCATGCCCGAAATCCCGTTTCACGTCGCCGGCGGATCGTTTACCGGCAATCGCCCTCTGAACTTCGATCCCAGCACGATTACGCGACAGCCCACGCCGCCTGACTCGACGACACCGATCCAGTCATCGCGCCGCCGCAAACTGTGGGAAGTCCCGCACAAGTGCCATTGCCCGATCATCGGCACCTGTTTTCCCGTCGATGAACTGCGAGCCCTGATGCACAAGGTGATGCTCCTGCCCAAGGGAACCATCGATTTCGTGCTGCACACTACCGCGGTAGGAACCTGCGAGACGCGCAGCCGACTGGCCGAGGTGTTGCACAAGACGCTCGAAAAGCGCTACCAGCTGACGATCAAGCGCTTTGCCGCGGCGAAGACCACCGAGGGCCTGCGTGATTTGTGGCGAACCGCCACGCAAAGCGGCAGCGACATTCCCGGTGCACTCTGGGCGGCCTGGAGCCATCCGGCCTGCGACGCCGTTCTGGAGCAGGAAATCTACGGCAATATCCACATGATCCAGCATCAGGTCGGCACCGGGGCAAGAGCGGACATCAAGGCCATGCAAGCCACGCGCAACGAAAATGCGGAGCTGCGCCGCCAACTGGATCTGGCGCGCCGGGAAAGCGAATCCATCCGCAACGAAAAGGCGCTTGAAGCACAAAAACTGAAGGAGCAGATCAGCGCCTTGCGGGCGGCGGAGGTCGGCCGCGATGCCTGTATCGGCCGTTTGTCCGCCCAACTGGATCAGTTGCGCGGTTCTCTGCCCGATCTCAAGGGACGGCTGGCGCTGGCCCGCCGGGCCAGCGATTCGGAAGCCCGTGCCGCCGCCTTGACGGCACAATGCCGGGAGCAGCGCGAGGAAATCGAGCGGCTGAGCAGACAACTGCAGCGAACCGATGAAGAATTGCCGACCCCGCCGCCAGCCGATGCGCCTCCGCACCAGCCCGAGATCGCCGAACTCGATGCCATCGATGGTAAATGCGTGCTCTGCGTCGGCGGACGCACCGGCTCAATCGACGCCTATCGCCAGATCATCGAGCAACGTGGCGGTCGCTTTCTGCATCACGATGGCGGACTGGAAGAGAGCCTGCACCGGATGGACGGATTCCTGGCCGCGGCCGACCTGATCATCTGCCAGGCCGGATGCATCAGCCACAACGCCTACTGGCGGGTCAAGGAGCAGTGCAAGCGAACCGGCAAGCCTTGCATCTACATGAAAGGCAGCGGCATTTCGGCACTCAACCGGCTGATCGACCAGGCGCACCCGGAAACGGCACAGCCGGCAGCTGTGAGCTGATCCACCCCATTTTTCAATTTTGGGCAAAATTTGCCGCCGACCGTAGCATTTCGACTCCAATGCCGTTCAGACCGGCGTTTCCTTAGCGTCGATCCAACCAGTCAAGCAGCATCGAGAACAGGAGGTCGGGATTGACCGGCTTGGCGACGAAGTCGTTCATACCTGCATCCATGCAAGCCTGACGGTCTTCCTGGAAGGCGTTGGCGGTCATCGCCAGAATCGGCGTCCGCTCGCGGTCGGCCAAGGCGCGAATGGCACGGGTCGCCTTCAGGCCGTCCATGACCGGCATCTGAACATCCATCAGGATCAGGGCGTAGTCGGTCCGGCCGGCCATTTCCACTGCCTGCGCACCGTTTTCAGCGACGTCCACCGGCAAGCCCAGTGTTTCGTGCAACAGTTCGAGGGCGACAATCCGGTTGATTTCATCGTCCTCGACCAGCAGGATGCGTGCATTGCCATAGCGGGTTTTCAGCGCATTTTCCGTCTCGATTCCCGAGCGCTTCACTGGCAGATCGGGAATTGCTGGCGCCAGCTCATCTTTCGCCAAACGCAAGGTCAGCGAAAAGCAGCTTCCCGTTCCGACCACGCTGTTCGCCGCAATATCGCCTCCCATCAGCCGCACGAGGCGCCGGCAGATCGCCAGCCCGAGACCGGTTCCGCCATGCTGGCGGGTGGTCGAACTGTCGGCCTGCTCGAAGGGCTCGAAGATACGACCCAGAGCCTCGGGAGAGATACCGACCCCGGTATCCGCCACTTCGATGGCGATCAGCAGGTCGGTCGCACTTTCTTCGCGAATGACCGCGCTGATCGTCACCGTCCCTTGCGGGGTAAATTTGACGGCATTGCTGACCAGATTGAGCAATATCTGCTGGATACGAAGCGGATCGCCGAGCAGCGGCAGATCGAGCAGACGCGGCTCGATTTCCCGCCGCAGGGCCAATCCCTTGGCTTGCACCCGTTCCGCCATCAGGCTCTCGATGTTGCTGAAAACCCCGCCCATCCGGAAGGGCAAAATCTCCATCACCAGGCGGTCGGCCTCGATTTTTGACAGATCGAGCACATCGCCAAGCAGGGAGAGCAAGTGACTGGCGGCCTGGCCGATCCGCGCCAGATTGTCGCGCTGGACGGGATCGACGTTGTTGCGGGCGAGGATATTGGTCAGCCCGATGATGGCATTCATCGGCGTCCGCACCTCGTGGCTCATGTTGGCCAGGAAGGTACTCTTGGCCCGGTTCGCCGATTCGGCGGCCTCCTTGGCCAGCGACAGCTCATGGGTTCGCGCCGCCACCGTCGATTCCAGTTCGTCACGATGGCGCAGCAACTCGGCCCGCGCGCCTTGCCGTTCGACGTGCCAGCGCCCCCCCAGCCAGCCGCCCCAGACGATGCCGGCAAGCCCGATCAGCCAGAGGACGAAATGGCTGGTGCCGAGCAGCAACCGCGATTCGGCCACCTGCGTCAGATAGGGGGTCAGCGGCAGGTTCAGCCCGGTGGCACCGCGCATGTCGCCAGTCTTGTAACCCAGGATGCCGTGGCACTTGTCGCACCCAGGCTCCATCATCATCGCCCGCAGGTAGCGAAGGTGGGGCTTGCCATCGACCGCCCCGACTTCCCAGACCTCCCGCTTCTCCCCGCGTTCGAAGGCCTCCAGCTGCGCCTTTTCCCAGGCGTCCGGGGCATTGCCCGGATTCAGATAGCGCAGCCCGGTGATCCGGCCGCGAATGCCGTAGTCCTCGGCATAAAGATCCATCATCTGGCGCAACATCGACGCCGGATTGAGCAGGGTCAGCTTGCGCCCGTCAGTCGTCGTCACGTCGCGGCCCGGCACATGCGACAGCCAGGGAATCGACGACTGGGTTTCGGTGATCGGGACGTAAACACCGCCGTGCAGCGTCCCCCAGCGGCGAAAGGTGATGTCCTTGTTGAGGTTGGCGCGCGCCTCGGCATAGGCCATGTCCATGCCCTGCTGGTCGATATTGGTGAAATTCCAGGCCAGCGAAATCCCCAGCACGACCGTCCATAAAAGGGCAGCCAGAACAGCCAAGCGAAGGGAGAGATTTTTTTCAGCCATGGTACGTCCAGAATGCCAACCCCGGGATGGTAGCCCATCCGATCAGCCCGGGATTGATCCAAAACAACAATATGGCGAAATTCACCAGAAACAAGCCTGTCATGAATTAAGCCCCAATTGTTCTTGACAATCATTCTCGTTTACATAAAATGCGATTCATTCTCGTTTGCGTTTGAATTCCCGATGACTACCCCGTCCAAATCGCCCCCCCCTCCGCTGCCGGTCGCCAATCACGAACCCCGGCCACGTCTCGACAGCCGGGACATTCTGGGCGGCAACAGTGCTGTCGAGATTGATCACGCCGGCCAGCGTTACCTGCTGCGCGTGACCCGCGAAAACAAACTGATCCTGACCAAATAGCTTTCCCTCCGTTGTAAATCTCTCGTTCCCCAGCCAGCGAGCCAGACGCCAGCAAGCCATGGGTTTTTTCAGGCGGCCAGCGGAACGCAACCGAGCAAACACGCCTTTATGAGCTACGCCCTTTCCCGTCCCTCTTCTGCCCGGCGCAGCGGCCTGCTTGGCGTGGTCATCGGTCTCCATGCCACGGTCTTCCTGGTGATCATGGCCGCCAAGACCATCGTGCCGGAAATGGTCGAGATGCCGCTGATCGTCGATCTGCTGCAACCGCCCGCCGAAATCAAGCAACCGGTCGCCAAGCCCCTGCCGATGGCCAAGCCGCAGCCGGTTCGCCAGCCCGTTCCCAAAACCCCGACGCCGGTCATCGAAGCGACGCAGAGCGAGTTGCCCGCGCCGGCTGCGCCGGTCGCTACGCCGCCCGATATCAAGCCTGCCCCCCCGGCGCCACCGGCCGCCGAGCCGGTCAGCCAGGCGCGTTTCGATGCCGATTACCTGAAGAACCCGGCCCCGCCGTACCCGCCGCTGTCCCGCCGGATGGGCGAGGAAGGCAAGGTCATCCTGCGCGTCTCGGTTAATCCGCAGGGCGCCGCCGACAGCGTCGACATCAAGACCTCCTCGGGCAGCCTACGGCTGGACGAGTCGGCGCAAAAGACTGTGCGCCACTGGAAATTCATCCCGGCCAAGCGCGGCGACACCGCCGTCCAGAGCTGGGTACTGGTCCCCATCATTTTCAAATTGGAGTCTTAAACATGCAGGAAAACATTCAGGAAGCGGCGCAAAACGCCTTCGGCTTTGCCCATCTGTGGGCCAGCGGCGATCTCGTTTCGCATACCGTTGCCTACATCCTGATCGCAATGTCCGTGGCCAGCTGGTACCTGATTCTGGCCAAGGCCTGGGACTGGTTCCGCGTGCGCCGCGCCGCCAAGGCGGTTACCGCCTTCTGGGCGGCGAGCAGCGTGGCCGAGGGTATCGAGCGCCTGGATCAGGCCGGCAGCGACAGCCCCTACGCCCAGCTGGCCAGCCAGGCCAATTGCTGCAACAACGACTGCGAAGCGGTCAGCGGCCGCCTGGCCTCGCGCTTCGACCCGGCCGAGCAGATGGAGCGCGCCCTGCGCCAGCAACTGTCCAGCACCCAGGCGAGCATGGAAAACGGCCTGACACTGCTCGCCACGACCGGCGCCACGGCGCCTTTCGTCGGCCTGTTCGGTACCGTCTGGGGCATCTACCACGCGCTGGTCGCCATCGGCCTGTCCGGCCAGGCGGCGCTCGAAAAGGTGGCCGGCCCGGTCGGCGAGGCGCTGATCATGACCGCCGCCGGCCTCGCCGTCGCCCTGCCCGCCGTTTTCGCCTACAACGCCTTCACCCGCTCGAATCGCGTCGTGCTGGCCGATCTCGATGCCTTTGCCCACGATCTGCATGCCTTCTTCACGGTGGGCAAGCCGTTTGTCGCCAACAGCGCGCAGATCCACCCGATGCGCGCCCGGGCCGCGGCTGAGGTGGCCTGACATGGCACTGGGCAGCTTCAACTCGCCGGGCAGCCAGATGCCGACGGCCGAAATCAACATGACCCCGCTGGTCGACGTGATGCTGGTCCTGCTGATCATCTTCATCATCACCGCGCCCCTGATGACGCATCAGGTCAAGGTCGATCTGCCGCGGGCGGCCAGCACCCCGACGCCGGAAAAGCCGCTGACGCTGCAGGTGTCGATCACCGGCGAGAACATCGTCTATGTCGGCAACGACACGGTCGACCGCGATGGCCTGGAGCAGAAATTCCGCGCGGCCGTGGCGCAGGACGCCAATGTCGAAATGCATCTGAAGGCCGACCGCGCCACGCGCTACGAAGCCGTTGCCGAAACGATGAGCGCGGCCCGCCGGGCCGGGCTGACCAAGATCGGTTTTGTGACCCAGCCGGGGGCCGAAGCCCACTAGTTTTCAATCATTCAAACCATCCTCAAGCCAGCCACGCGGATCGCCAGCCAGCCAGAGAAACCAGGGAGTCCTACCAATGTTGTCCATCAAGAAACTTGTTTCCGCACTGGCTTTGTCTGCCGCGCTGGCTGCCCCGGCGCTGGCCCTCGA
>CAIXSK010000155.1 GCA_903922075.1 uncultured beta proteobacterium
CACACCCGATGTCTATATCGAGGAAATTTCGGTCTTCCCGCCTTCGGTGGCCGAGGTCGAAACCGCCATCCCGGCCTTTGTCGGCTACACCGAGAAAGTCGGCCTGATCACCGCCGACGACCTGAAGAACGCGCCGCGCCGGATCAAGTCGCTGCTCGAATACGAGAGCTACTACGGCAAGGGGCCGGTCTACACGGTGACCGCCGCCAACATCGACGAGGCCGGCAATTTCCTGTCGGCCGAGATCGCCAACGGCTACCACCTCTACGACAGCCTGCGGCTCTTCTACGACAACGGCGGCGGCGACTGCTACATCGTCACGGTCGGCGCCTACAAGTCGGCCGGCCCGTCGGTCGACCGCGACGAACTGAAGATCGGCGTGCAGGCGGTCGCCAAGGTAGACGAGCCGACCATCCTGCTCTTTCCCGACGCCGCGACGCTGTCCGCCGACGACCTGGCCGCCGTCCAGCAGGAAGCGCTGAAGCAGTGCGGCGAACTGAAGGACCGCGTCGCCGTGCTCGACCTGCGCCAGACCGACCCCAATGGCGCCAGCTTCCGCGACAAGATCGGCATCAACAACCTCAAGTACGGCGCCGCCTACACGCCCTGGTTGAAGCTCAACTACAGCAAGAGCGTCGGTTACGCCCAGGTGCGCGACAAGCTGTTCCGCAACGGCGTGCCGGTTGCCCTCAAGGACCTGACCAGCGAGCCGGGCATCCTGGCCGCCCTCGATGCCCTCGACCAGTTGTCGGTCGATGCCGGCACGGTCAGCGCCGCGGCGACCGCCCATGCCGGCGCCGGCGAAACGCTGTCCTCGGCCTTCGCCAAGAAGCTGGCCGCCTTCAAGGCGCTGCCGGCCCCGGCGCCGGCCGACGTGGCGCTGCTGTTCGAATACGTCTTCGGTATCGCCAGGGTGGTCGACGGTTTCGTCGATGCCTCGCCGCTGAGCAACGCCCGGCTGGTCGCCGACATCAACACGACCATCGCCGGCTCCCTGCGCCCCGCCTTTGCCGACCTGATCGCGCTGGAAAAGGAGATGGCCGCCGACATCGTCACCGCCGGCGGCGCCTACACCGTCGAGTGGGACCAGAACACGCCGCCCGCCACCGCCGCCTGGAACGGCCTGTTCGCCGGCGGTGCCAACACCCCGGGCGCCTCGGTCGGCAACACCTCGGGCGCCACCGTGGCGGCAGTGATGACCAGCGCGCTGGGCGGTCTGCAGAAGGCCTTCTCGACGGCGAGCAGCACCGTGGCCGGCATCCTGACCGCCATCGCCAATTACCGCACCCTGCACGAGCAGACGCTGGTCGACACCTTCGCCCCTTATCGCAACGTGATCAAGGGCATCGGCTCGACGCTGACGCTCAGCCCGCCGTCCGGCGCCATCGCCGGCGTCTATGCGATGGTCGACAGCCAGCGCGGCGTCTGGAAGGCGCCGGCCAACGTCAGCCTGAACGGCGTGATTGCCCCGGCCGCCAGCTTCGCGACCAGCGAAACCGACGCCCTCAACGTCGACGCCACCGGCGGCAAATCGATCAACGCCATCCGCGCCTTCGTCGGCAAGGGCACGCTGGTCTGGGGCGCCCGCACGCTGGCCGGCAACGACAACGAATGGCGCTACGTCTCGGTCCGCCGCTTCTTCAACATGGTCGAGGAGTCGATCAAGAAATCGACCTACTGGGCGGTCTTCGAGCCCAACGACGCCAATACCTGGGTCAAGGTGCGCGGCATGATCGAGAACTACCTGACGCAGAAATGGCGCGAGGGCGCGCTGGCCGGGGCGACCACCAAGGACGCCTTCTTCGTCCGCTGCGGCCTGGGCGTCACGATGAGCGCGCAGGACATCCTGGAAGGGCGGATGAACGTCGAGATCGGCATGGCCGTCGTCCGGCCGGCCGAATTCATCATCCTGAAGTTCTCCCACAAGCTGCAGACCAGCTGATCTCCCCCTAACGCGAGAGGAAACCCATCATGCCGCAACAATATCCCTTGCC
>CAIXSK010000156.1 GCA_903922075.1 uncultured beta proteobacterium
AATGAAGCCACAAGATCAGGAGGAAAAAATAATGTCCATCTCGACCCCGAATACCCACTCCCAGCAGTCTGGCCGTACTTCCTCCAACAATGGAGGGCAGGGCGGCGAAAGCGATCTCGGCAGCTTTAACCTGCGCGATACCCTGAACGGGATCGTCGTTCGCGAGGGAAGTTTCAACGAATTCCTGGCCGCGCTGAAGCATTTCGGGCCGCAAGTCAGCCGGCAATAAGCCGGAGACCAAAAAACGGGGGTGGTGCCCATGGGCAGGATCGAACTGCCGACCTCTCCCTTACCAAGGGAGTGCTCTACCACTGAGCCACATGGGCAACCTGGTGCGTCCTGACGGGCTCGAACCGCCGACATTCTGCGTGTAAGGCAGACGCTCTACCAACTGAGCTAAGAACGCGAAAGGGCGCGCATTATAACCAGAGAACCCGGTTAAGCGAGGTTTTCGGGGAAAATTTTCGTGAGTGTGGGTGCGCGGTCAGTCGGTTTGTACCGTATCCAGCCGATAGCCCTTGCCATAGACCGACGACAGCACCAGCCCGCTGGCGCCATCCAGCCCCAGTTTCCGGCGTACCCGGCTCGAATGGGTGTCCACGGTGCGGGTGTCGATGGTGATTTCGCCCTGCCACAGGCTCTTGAGCAGCTCATCGCGGGAAAAGATGCGCCCGATATTGGTCAGGAATAGCGTGGCGAGGTCGAATTCGCGCTGGGTCAGGCCGGCGTCGGCGCCGCCGATCAGGATCGTCTGGGTGTTCAGATCGATCTCGATGTTGCCGACGCGCAGCCGGGGAGTGGCCGTGGCGTGGCAGTGCCGCAACAGGGCTTCGACCCGGGCCATGAACTCCATGTAGCGGATCGGCTTGGCGACGAAGTCGTCGGCCCCCGCCCGCAGGATGTCCGAGACATTCTCCTCGGCGGCCAGGGCCGAATAGACGATGACGGGAAGCTGCCAGCCGTGGCGGCGGCGGATTTCATCGAGCAGTTGGTTGCCGCTGATGTCGAGCAGCCCCCAGTCGAAGACGAAGAATTCGAATGTGCCGGTGTCCATGGCATCTAGGCAGGCCCGGCCTTCGGCAAAGATCTCGGCCTGGTGCCCTTCGCTCTTCAGCAGCGTCCTCAGGACTTCGGCCTGCTTGCGGCTGGGGTCGACGATGGCAAAATTCATGATGTGCCCTTCCGGATGAGGAACTCGACGATGCTCCTGCCGCCGCGATCATGGGGGTGGCCAAGGGCAATCCAGCCGGCGCCGTCGAGCGTCGCCATCTTGTGCCTGATGTGGAGCAGAGCGCCCATTTCGGGCGTGATGTAGGTGCCGTTTGTGCTCTGGTCGACCAGGACATAGCTGTCGTTCTGGATGACGATCCGGCAATGCTGGCGCGATACCTCGGGGCTGTCGATGACGATGTCGTTGGCGGCGTCGCGCCCGATGGTGATGACTCGCCGGTTGCCGGGGAGGTGCAGGGTTTCGCCGTTCATGCGCAGCTCGATGTGGGTCGTCCGCGGTGTGCTACCGGTTCTTGCCGCAGGCGTGCGGCTAGGGACGGGCGTGGGCATCGGCGGCAGGACGGTGTTTTTCCAGTCGAACGACAGCACCGAGTTGGCCGGGTCGTCGCGCGTCAGCGGTGAGGTTTTTTGGCGCAGGGCCGCAGGCATGGCGTCGGCCACTTCTTTCGAGACGACGATATGGTCCATGCCGCCGCAAGCGGCCAAACGGGCGGCGGCGCTTGCCGTCCTGGCCTTGCGCTGGTCGGCAGGGCCGACGTCGATGCCGATGCGGATGCCGACCCGGATGCCGGGAATCTGGGGAATGGCCGCGCAGCAGTGCTGCATGTCGCAGGCGCCGTGGATGGCTGCCTCGGCAGTTTCGAAGGCGGCCAGTAGCCCGCTCGGCAAGGCGTGGAGCAGGGTGCCGGCACGGTGGGCCAGGGTGCGCTCGATGCGCTTCAGGCGGCGCCGGACGAGCTTGCCGAGCGTTTCGTCGTCGGCCGCTTTGGCGGTGGCCGTTTCGATGACGTCGATGCGCAACAGGAAAATTCGCTGCGCTTCAGGCGTTGCGGAATATTCGGAAATGGTCAGGTCCGAATTATTGAACATGGTGAGTCCGCGCCGAAAGCCGGTCGCCGGGGCGGCGGTCCGCGACCGTGGGTGGCTGGTACCTGGCAGCGGCTTTGCCGGCCCGTGGCGATGCGCACAGGTCGGGCAATACTTGGGGAGAAAAGAGCCGAATCGACGATGCCATGATGCTCGAATTATTTTGCCCGGATATCCGGGGTGATTGCCCTGCTGCAGAATCCTCACAAATCCTTACAAATGCCGACAATTGCAGCTGCTTTGCCGGTGCTCGAAAATCAATATCAGAATATGACGATATTTGTGGTTTCGGCTTTGATGCGGGTCAATGACCAAGGGATAAAGGCGCCGCGGCCGGTAGCGGGGTTTTGCGCCACCGGCCGCCAATCAGAACTGCTTGACCTCGATGTTCAGCGTCTGGATGCGGTAGGCGATCTGGCGCGGCGTCATGCCGAGGATGCGGGCGGCCTTGGCCTGGACCCAGCCGGCCTGCTCCAGCGCGGCGACGACGCGCTCCTTTTCGGAGAGGTTGGGGTCGTTGATGTCGATTTCGGAATTTGGCGAAAATTCCGGGGCGACCGTAGCATTTGCCGTGCGCAGCGGCCGTGGGCTGCTCCGTTCGCGGACGCTCGGGAAGCGGATCAGATCGACGTCGATGTTGCCGTCGTCGGACAGCACGGCGGCGCGTTCCAGGCAGTTTTCCAGCTCGCGGACGTTGCCCGGCCAGTCGTGGTTGGCCAGCCGGCGGTTGGCCATGTCGGTCAGCTTCAGCTTGCGCTTCTGGTCGTTGCCGATCTTGCCGAGCAGGTGGCGGGCGATTTCCGGGATGTCCTCGATCCGCTCGCGCAGCGGCGGCAGGAAGAGCGGCATGACGTTCAGGCGATAGAACAGGTCTTCGCGGAAGTCGCCCATCTCGACGGCTGTCTCTAAATCGCGGTGGGTCGCGGCGATGATCCGGACGTCGACCTTGATGGTCTTGCTGCCGCCGACCCGCTCGAACTCGCCTTCCTGCAGGATGCGCAGCATCTTGGCCTGGAAGGCCGGCGAGACTTCGCCGATTTCGTCGAGGAACAGCGTGCCGCCGTGGGCCTGTTCGAAGCGCCCCTTGCGCGACTCGACGGCGCCGGTGAAGGCGCCGCGTTCGTGGCCGAAGAGTTCGGATTCGAGCAGGTTTTCCGGCAGCGCCGCGCAGTTGAGCTTGACCAGCATGTTGCGGGCGCGCGGCGAGTTGTAGTGGATGGCGTTGGCGATCAGTTCCTTGCCGGTGCCGGTTTCGCCGCGGATCAGCACGGTGGTGTTCCATTTGGCGACCATCCGTGCCTGGTCGAAGACGCGGCGCATCACGGCCGAGCGGCCGACCATGCTGTCGAAGCCGAACTGGTGGCGGACGGTGCGTCGCAGCAGGTCGCGTTCCTCGACCAGCGAGGATTTCTCCTGGGCGACTTCCATGGCCAGGCGCAGGCTCTGGCCGATCAGGTTGGCGACCATTTCGACGAACTGGGCGCGCTCTTCGAGCAGGCCGTCTTCCGGCGCTTCGGGCTGGACGGCCAGCACCCCCTTCAAATCGCCGCCAACCTTGATCGGCACGGCGATGAACGGCAGTTCGGGCTGGTAGACCTGCTGGCGATTGAGGAAGCGTGGTTCGTCGGCAACCCGGGCGAGCTTGATGGTGCGCGGCTTTTCCAGCACCAGGCCGATGATGCCTTCGCCCGGGCCGTACTGGTTGTCGTCCGGGATCAACCCTTCCGGGCTGTAGATGGTGTGGATGTTGAGCTTGCCGCTTTCCGGATCGACGACGCTGATCAGACCGCGGGTCAGGCCGGCCTCGTCGTGCAGCACGCGCAGGACGTCGCGTAGCGTTCCGTTGAAATCCAGCGAGCGGCTGAGCACCCGGCTGACGGCGTAAAGCGCGGCCAGCAGCTGGATGTTCAGCTCGTGCGTGCGGCAGAAGCCGCCGGTCGGCGGGCATTCGTCGAAAGTCTTGATGATGTGTTCGTGCATGCTGTTCTCGTGCTCAGATCGGGTCGCCATCGACGCGGAATTCGACAATTGCCGCGCAACCGCCGCTCGCACTCTCGTCGAGGTCGATGATGCCGCCGTGGTCGGCGACCACCTGCTGGGCGCGGGAAAGCCCGGTGCCGATGTGCTTGCCGCTGCCGCCCTTGGCCGTGAAGAAGGGCTCGAAGGCCTTGTGCCGCCAGTCGGGGGGAATGCCGGGGCCGCTGTCGAGCACCGAGACGACGATGCAGTCGCCGTTCAGGGCGCTGGTCAGCGATAGTTCGCGACGCTTCCAGCCCTTGATGTTCATCGCCTCGATGGCGTTGTCGACCAGCGCCTTGAACAGCATGCGCAGTTGCAGCGGCCGGCCGAGGATGGGCGGCAGGGTGGCCGCCGGCTGCCAGTC
>CAIXSK010000157.1 GCA_903922075.1 uncultured beta proteobacterium
ATGCCGCTGCCGCTGGGTGAGCCGCACTATGCTGTGGCCATCTCGGCTGACAAGCTGAAGCCGGGCGTCCGCTATAAGGTGGGTACCGACTCCCGCACCGACAAGCCGCATCCGGGCATGGTCCGTGCAGGCGAAGAGCGCACCGAGAAGAAGGGTAACAAGATCACCGTCTATGGCACCCTGATCCGCTCGCACATCACGCCGGAAACCATCGAAGCCGACGTCGGCGACGAAGTAACGGTCCACCTGACCAACCTCGAACGCGCCCAGGATGAAACCCACGGCTTCACCGTGTCGACCATGAACGTTCATGCCTCGGTCGAACCGGGCAAGACCGTCACGGTCAAGTTCAAGGCGGACAAGGAAGGCGTCTACCCGTACTACTGCACCGAGTTCTGCTCCGCGCTGCACCTTGAAATGCAGGGTTACCTGCTGGTCAAGCCGAAGGGCTGGAAGCCGACCAAGACCGCTGAAGCCAAGGCCAGCTATACCGAGACCGACTACAAGGCGACGGTCAAGAAGGTGGCCGACACCCAGGTCGTCATCGATTCCGTGGTGGGTTATATCACCAGCGTGAATTACAAGGACTTCCCGGATGTCGTGGCCATGGTCGAAGACGCCACCGACCAGCTGAGCAAGATGAAGGATGCCAAGGCCAAGCACGAAGCCGCTGCCGCCAAGAAGGACTGGGACCAGGCCAACCTGTGGGCCGAGCAAGTCTGGCAATACCAGGTCAAGGCTGCCGACATTGGTCTGCGTGCCAAGACCTACCTCGAGCAGAACGGTGCCAAGAAGGTCAAGTAACACGCTACCGAAAAGTCTTGATCTGACTTAAGGTAAATTCCGGGGAGCAGAGTCAATCTGCTCCCCGTTTCATTTCAGGAGGGAAAAACCATGAAATTTGTAATGTCTCTGATCGCCGCCGCCCTTGTCGCCAGCCCCGTCATCGCTGCACCGGACGGCGCCAAGCTGTATTCCGAAAAAACCTGCAACGCCTGCCACGGCCCGAAGGGCGACAAGCCCCTGATGCCGAACTACCCGAAGATCGCCGGCCAGAATGCGGCCTATACCGAGCAGCAGATGAAGGACATCAAGAGCGGTGCCCGCAACAACGGCCAAACGGCCGCCATGAAGGGCGTCATGCACTTGGTCAACGACGAGGAAATCAAGGCGATTGCCGAGTATCTGGCCAAGCTTAAATAACCCGGAAAAGCCCGGCATGCCGGGCTTATGACGCACATCAAGGAATGCTGATATAGCTTGATCGATAATGCCTGCAGCGTTCTGAACCATCTGACACAAAGGACACCAAACATGAAAGCATCATTTCTGCTGATTGGCCTGCTCTCCGCCGGCGTCGCGTTCGCCGCCCCCCCGGCCCCGAAAACCGAGGGCATCGAAGGCAAGGATTACAAGTGGAACGCCCAGTCCGGCGAAAAGGTCGAAGCGCTGACCAAGAAGGGCGACAAGAAGGCCGGCGAAGAGGGTTACGAGACCTGCGGCGCCTGCCACCTGCCCTCCGGCGCCGGCCGTCCGGATGGCACCTTCCCGCAACTCGCCGGCCAGCACACCACGGTGCTGATCAAGCAAATGGCCGACATCCGTGCCGGTCTGCGCGACAATCCGACGATGTACCCGTTTGCCGCCACGCTGACCGACGCCCAGGAACTGGCTGACGTCGCCGCCTACATCGAGAGCCTGTGCATCCCGATCGAGCACGGCAAGTACGACTCCAAGCCGGGCGACAACACGGACAAGAACTGGAAGGCTCCGGCCGATACCGACAAGCGTCTGGCCGATGGCAAGGTGCTGTACGAGAAGGAATGCCTGGAGTGCCACGGCAAGAACGGCGAAGGCAACAAGGAAAAGTTCTATCCGGTGATCGCCGGCCAGCACTACAAGTACCTGCTGCGCCAGATGACCGAGATTCGTAATGGCCATCGCCGCAATGCCAATCCGGACATGGTCAAGATCATCAAGAAGTACAACGATGATCAGCTGATTTCCATCTCCGCCTACCAGGCCAGCCTGCAGATGCCGGGCAACATGTGCAAGCCGAAGGCTGGCGGCAAGAAGAAGTAAGTCATTTGCAGTAAGCTTGATGGGTTGCCCGCAGGAGCGGGCAACCTTCACCCGACGCCGCGGGTGGCGTCAGACCACAGAGAGCAGCAACATGGAAAAACAAAACAAAATCATCGGCGGCCTGACCCTGATCTCCCTGATCTGCCTGGTCGCCGCCTACTTCGCCCCGATCTGGTGGGTTTCGCTGACCGCCCCGAATTACCCCGAAGATGCCTTTCCCGATGGCATCCGCATCCATTTCCATTTCGACGGTGTCTATAACGGCTGCAAGGTGGCCGGCAAGGGCACCCGGATGGCCAACGAGATCATCCAGAAGGATCTCGCCCACGACGACGAGCGCTACAACCCCATCCTCGACGCCCAGAAGAACGTCGACAAGGGTGCCGAAGGCCTCGATTGCGTCCATGAAATGAACACCATCAACCACTACGTCGGGATGTTCCCGATCGCCACTGGCGCCCCGGTTGAAAAACCGCTGGCCAAGTTCTTCTTCGGCTTCTTCGCGGTGATGATGGTGGCCTTCGCCCTGCCCCGCAAAAAAGCCCGGATTTTGGCGCTGACCGTAGGATTCGGCGCCGTTGCCGCCTGGATGATCGTCGACCAGTTCGTGCTCGGCCACCTGGCCAGCCATGTCGAGCACTATATGCAGGAGGCCGGTACCTTCTTCAAGGAACCGGACAAGATCAAGGTCTGGGGCGACAACGTGCTGAGCATTTCGAAGGTCGTCATCTTCGGCCTGATCGCCGTGATGGGCGTAGTCATCGCCGGCACTGCCCTGGTTCGTCCGTTCCAGCTGCTGCTGGCCCTGGTTCCGGCCCTGCTGCCGGTCTTCTTCGTGATCACCTACGCCGGCTGGCTGTGGTTCTTCGGCCACAATCTGCACCCGTGGGGCGCTTTCACCGTCAAGCCGTTCATGCCCACGGTGTTCGGCGAAGGCAAGGTCGCCCAGTTCTCGACCTTCTCCTACCCGTACTGGGGCTATGGCCTGCTGCTGGTCATCTTCGTCTGCATGATGCTGGCCCTGCTGATCCGCCGCAAGCAGTTGCGCGAAGGCGGCGCCGAGTAAGCCCGTGATCCGCCTGCATCACCTCGCCCGCTTCGGCCTGGCCACGTCGCTCCTGCTGGTCATCAGCCAGGGGATTTCCGAAACACAATCGGAAGTCCCGGCCGGCATGGGCGCTCGCGCCGATGTCGACCGGCCGAAGCCGACCTTCATGCTGCACGAGCGCGACAAGCGGGTACATGGCCTGAAGCCCTTTCAGGACCTCGTCGACAAGGCCGAGCCGGGCAGCGTGCTGCGGCCGCCGCCCGGCAACTACGCCGGGCCGGTCGTCATCAACAAGCCGCTGACCATCGAAGGCGACGGCAAGGTGACAATCGATGCCGGCGACCGCGGCACGGTGATGGTGCTCAACGCCGACGATTCGACGGTCCGTGGCATCCACCTGACCGGTTCCGGCGATTCGCACGACACCGACGATTCCTGCATCGACGTGCGCGGCAACCGCAACGTCCTTGAAGACATCATCGCCGATAACTGCCTGTTCGGCATCGACCTCAAGCAGTCGAGCCACAGCATCGTCCGTCACAACAAGATCCGCTCCAAGGACCGCGAACTGGGCGTGCGCGGCGATGGCCTGCGCCTGTGGTACAGCAACGACAACCTGATCGAAGGCAACGAGATCATCGATTCGCGCGACATGGTGGCCTGGTATTCGCACAAGAACATTTTCCGCAACAACCTCGGTAAGCGCAGCCGCTATTCCATTCATTTCATGTTCGCCAACGACAACATCGTGGAAGGCAACCACTTCTACGACAATGCCGTCGGTGTCTATTTCATGTACACCGAGGGCGGCGTCCTGCGCAACAACGTCATCTCACACGCCACTGGCGCCACCGGCATGGGCGTCGGCTTTAAGGAGTCGTCGGGAACGCTGGTCGAAAACAACGAGATCATTTACTGCGGCATCGGCGTCGGCTCCGATCTCTCGCCCTTCCAGCCGGACTCGACCATCGAGTTCAAGGGCAACCGCTTTGCCTACAACGGCATCGGCATCCTGTTCAACTCGGAAACCGGCGGCAACAACCTGCGCGACAACGTCTTCGAAGGCAACCTGACCCAGGTCAGCTACGGCAGTCGCGGCGGCGCCGACAACGCCAACAAGAATGCCTGGTCGACCAACTACTGGGACGACTACCAGGGCTTCGACCGCAATGCTGACGGCGTCGGCGACCAGAAGCACGAGCTGTATTCCTACGCCGACCAGATCTGGATCGAACTGCCGATGGCCCGCTTCTTCCGCAGCTCGCCCGTTCTCGAACTGCTCGATTTCCTCGAGCGTCTCGCCCCCTTCTCGACGCCGGACCTGATCCTGCGCGACGAGGAGCCGCGTTTCGTCAAACCGGAAAGGAAGGCTGCATGAGCGACCAGGAAGACGACCGCAAACCGGCTGCCGGCACACCTGCCGTCTCGATCGCCAAGCGCCAGACTAACCGTCGCCGCGTGCTGCGCACCATCCTGCTGACCGGCGGCGTACTCGGCGCGGCGATGTCCGGTTTCCTGCCGCTGGTCTATGCCCAGAAAAAACGCCTGCGTCCGCCCGGCGCGCTGGACGAAAAGGATTTCCTGTCCAGCTGCATCAAGTGCGGCCAGTGCGTGCAGGTCTGCCCGGTCTCGGCCATCAAGCTGGCCGACCTGGTCGACGGCATGGGCGTCGGCGCACCGTACATCGACGCCCGCGAGCAGGCCTGCGACTTTTCCTGCGATGCCGTGCAATGCATCCTGGCCTGCCCGACCGGCTCGCTGACCTACCACAAGCCGGCCTTCCTCCCTGTTCGCCCGGGCGCCGCGCTGGCCGCCAAGCCCATCCTGCTGGCCAAGGAAAAGGACGCCGAGCCGACGCTCAACATGCACGAGCGCATCGGCGTCGCCCGCCTGGTTCGCCCGGAAGCCTGCCTGGCCATCCAGGGCAAGGGCTTCAAGGGGCAGACGCGCGGCCCCGGATTCACCGGCAAGATGCGCTACATGGACGTCGACCGCTGGAAGCCGATCAAGGTCGCCGACCACCCCTACGACGTCGCCGAATGCGACCTGTGCGTCCGCGAGTGTCCGATCAAGGGCGCCATCTCCATCGAAACCGTCTTCGCCCCCGACGGCAGCAAACGCAAGTCGCCGGTCGTCCATGAACCCTGCGTCGGTTGCGGCGTCTGCGAAATGGTCTGTCCGGTCGAACCCACGGCCATCGCCATCGAAGCCCGGGAGGTCTGGAAGGTATGAGCGCTCTGCTGAAACGCCGTTTCGTCGACCAGATCAAGGTGCTCTTCGGCTGGGAACCGACCAAGCCGACCAAACCCGAAGACATCGGCCCCGAGGCCCAGAAGATTCATTTCTACAAGAAGGGCAACCGCGACCTGATCGCCGAAAAGCTGCACGCCCGCGCCCACGCCGAGCACAAGAACACTTGGCGCAACCGCCGCTGGGCGACGCTGATTTTCGCCAACCTGCTGTTCGTCCTGTCCTTCGCCCTCGACATCCAGATTCTCGAAGGCGCGCTGACCGCCTCGCGCTTCGTCGGCTTCCACCTGATCGACCTCAACTCCGCGCTGCAGGTGATGCTCGCCCACAAG
The DNA here is from genome assembly GCA_903922075.1 of uncultured beta proteobacterium. Lineage (GTDB taxonomy): Bacteria > Pseudomonadota > Gammaproteobacteria > Burkholderiales > Rhodocyclaceae > Azonexus. The sequence goes on from CAIXSK010000157.1 coordinate 5,713, forward strand.
CACATCATCAACAACCTGCTGATCGGCACCGGCACCGTGCTCGTGCTCTGGGTGCTACTTGGCGGGCGGACCTTCTGCTCCTGGGTCTGCCCCTATCACCTGCTGGCCGAGTGGGCGGAGAAAATCCACCTTTTCCTGGCCAAGAAGAAGCTGGTCACCGACCAGACCATGGACCGTCGCCTGCGTACCGTCTTCTGGATCATCTTCGCCGTACTCGCGGTGGCCACCGGCTACACCGTCTATGAAGCCATCTCGCCGACCGGCATCGTCTCTCGCGCGCTGATTTACGGCCCGGGACTGGCCATGCTCTGGGTGCTGGCGCTGCTCTTCTTCGAAGTCTTCTTCTCGCGCCGCGCCTGGTGCCGCTACGCCTGCCCGATCGGCCTGACCTACGGCGTCGTCGGCATCGTCTCGCCGCTGCGCATCAAGTACAAGCTCGACGGCTGCTTCCACGAGGGCGACTGCCGCAAGGTCTGCCTGGTGCCCCACGTACTCGATACGGTGATCAAGGGCCGGGCCGTCGAAACGGAAGTGCCGATCGGCCCCGACTGCACCCGCTGCGGCCTGTGTGTCGACACCTGCCCGACCGGCTCGCTGAGCTTCGAGGTCAAGGGCCTGTCGAAGATCATGTGACTTTGGCCAAAAAATCGGGGCGACCGTAGCTTTTCGGCGCCCTGCCGGGTAGTGCTTCAGCGCTCCCCGGCCCGCCAGGCTGCCAAGGCCGCTGTGGCATCGTCCAGCGTCACCAGCCGCTTGACGCCGGGAATATCCGCCACCCGTCGAACACCGCCACCGCCCACCCAGAGCGCCACGCCATCCGGCAAGGCCGCCCTCAGCTGCTGCAACAGCGCCGCGATCTGGCGCTGGGGAAAGGCCACCGAGAACGACAGCGCGACAATATCGGCCCGATGCGCCATCGCCGCACGGCTGATCTCCAGCAGCGGCATCTGCGTGCCCAGTGGAATGCACTCCGCCCCGTCCAGCGCAAACAGCGCCTCGACCATCAACAGCCCCAGCACATGCTGCTCGTCCGGCACGCTGGTCAGCAGGATGCGCGGCGCCCGCGGGCCGGCCGGCAGGGCGGCAACCGCCTGGCGGAGCAGGCGCTTGGTCAGCTCGGTGAACAGATGTTCCTCGAAGACCTCGAAAGTGCCCCGCTCCCAGTATTCGCCGACCTGGCTGGTCAGCGGTGCCACGGTGTCCTGGACAAAACCCTGCAAACCCTGACGGGCCAGACGCTGCTGCATGGCCTGCTGATAGCCGGCGATATCGTGCAGCTTGATCAGCACCAGCAACTCGTCAAGCTCGCCCGCCGCCGGTGTATCGGCCGACCGCACCGGGTCCTTGCGACGCGGCGCCAGCGTCGCCAACTCGGCGGGGGGCGTCGCAATCAGCTTGCCGGGGCGATGCCCGGCGTCCATCAGACGCTTGATCAGGCGTAGGCGCTCGACCTGCTCGGGCGGGTAACAGCGCTCACCGTTGGCGTCGCGGTCCGGCACCGGAAAGCCGTAGCGGCGTTCCCACATGCGCAGGACATCCTTCGACAGCCCGGTATCGCGCTCGACAGCGGTGATATTGAAATGGGTGGTATTCATATTTGTCCTGGACAAATGTTAGACAAACCATTGACAAACACTTCTTTGATGTCTATCTTACGAACAAAGACGCAATTTGTCCAGGACAAACAAGACCGGAGATTGAACATGATCACCCGACTGACCCGCCTCCTCGCAGCAGCCACCATCATCATTGCGGCGACCGCCCTGCCGGCCGGCGCCGCGACCTGCCCGCCGCTGCTCGATCATCAACTGACCAGCCTGCAGGACGGCAAGCCGCTGCCGCTCTGCCAGTACGCCGGCAAGGTGATCCTGGTCGTCAATACCGCCAGCTACTGCGGCTTCACCTCGCAATACGACGGGCTGGAAAAGCTCTACGCCCGGCTCAAGGACAAGGGCCTGGTCGTGCTCGGCTTCCCGTCCAACGATTTCGGCGAACAGGAGCCCGGCACGGAAAAGGAAATCGCCGAATTCTGCCGGCTGACCTATGGCGTCGAGTTCCCGATGGCTGGCAAGACCGTGGTCAAGGGCAAGAACGCCCACCCCTTCTACCTCAAGCTGGCCGAGATCACCGGCAGTCGCCCGAAGTGGAATTTCCACAAGTACCTGATCAGCCGCGATGCCTCTCAGGTCGTCGCCTTCGGCAGCTTCACCAAGCCGGACGACAAGGACCTGCTGAAGACCATCGACCGCTTCCTGGCCCAATAAGGAGACCGCCATGTCGACCAGAAAACGCATCGCCGTCGTCGGCGCCGGCATCTCCGGCCTGGCCAGCGCCTGGCTGCTCAGCCGCCACCACGACGTCACATTGTTCGAGGCCGGCGCCTACCTCGGCGGCCACACCAACACCGTCGACGTGACGCTTGACGGGCTGACCCATCCGGTCGACACCGGCTTTCTCGTCTTCAACGAAAAGACCTACCCCAACCTGATCGCGCTGCTCGATTACCTCGGTGTGGATAGCGTCGAGACCGAGATGTCCTTCGCCGTCAGCCTGGAGAATCCGCGCCTCGAATGGGCTGGCAGCAACCTGGCCACCATCTTCGGGCAAAAACGCAACCTCGTGCGCCGCGACTTCTGGCGCATGCTGGCCGACATCCTGCGCTTCAACCGCGACAGCACCGCCTGGCTGCGCGCCCACCCCGACAACCGGCGCAGCCTGCGCGATTTCCTGACTGAAGGCCGCTACTCTGCCGCCTTCGCCGACTGGTACCTGCTGCCGATGGCCGCCGCCATCTGGTCCTGCCCGACCGGCCAGATGCTCGACATGCCGCTCGCCACCTTCATCCGCTTCTGCCAGAACCACGGCCTGCTGCAGGTCTTCGACCGCCCGCTGTGGCGGACCGTGTACGGCGGCGGACGCGAGTACGTCCGCCAGCTGGTCGCCGGCATCAAGGCCAACGGCTCGCATTGCCGCCTGGCTTGCCCGGTCAGCGCGGTGACCCGCGAAGGCCGCGGCCTGGGCGTCACCCATGCCGGCGGCAGCGAGTCTGTCGATCAGGTCGTCATGGCCTGCCACAGCGACCAGTCGCTGGCCATCCTCGGCTTTACGGCCAGCGATGCCCAGCGCGAGGTGCTGTCGGCCATCCGCTACCAGCCCAACCGCGCCGTGCTGCACACCGACCCGGCCCTGCTGCCGCGCGACCGCAAGCTGTGGTCGGCGTGGAATTATTTCGCCGCCGCCGGCCAGCCCGGCGAACAGCCGGTCGGCGTTTCCTACCTGATCAACAAACTGCAGCCGCTGCCTTTCCAGACACCGGTCGTCGTCACCCTCAATCCGGCGCGCGAACCCGACCCGGCCAAGGTGCTGGCCGAATTCGACTACGCCCACCCGATCTTCGACGGCCCGGCCATCGCCGCCCAGCAGCGACTGCAGGCGCCGGGCAACGACATTCAGGGCGCTGGCGGCATCTGGCTGGCCGGTGCCTGGGGCAGCTACGGCTTCCACGAAGACGGGCTGAACTCGGCGCTGCGTATCGCCAACGCCATGGCGATCAGCGCCCCGTGGCAAGCCGGCACCACCAGCCCGCAGCAAGCCCTGGCCTGACCCAGCGATGACCGCCCGGCCCCGCCTCTTCCTCGGACACGTGATGCACCGCCGCCTGCGGCCGGTGGTCAATGCCTTCGTCTACCCGGTCTTCTACATCCAGCTGCCGCTGCGCGATCTGGAATCCGCAATTTGCCCGTTTTTTGCCATCGACCGTAGCAATCTGCTCAGCTTCTGGCAAAAAGACCACGGCCCGCGCGACGGCAGCCCGCTGCTGCCGTGGATCACCGCCCGCCTGCGCGAACGCGGCCTGCCCGACGACGGCGAGATCATCCTGCAGACCTTCCCGCGCCTGTTCGGCTACGTCTTCAATCCCGTCAGCTTCTGGTTCTGCCATGACCGCGCCGGGGCGCTGATCGCCGTGCTGGCCGAGGTCAACAACACCTTCGGCGGCACCCACGCCTATCTGCTGCACAACCCCGGCGGCGCGCCGCTGCGCGAGGGTCAGCAACTACGGGCCGACAAGGAATTCCATGTCTCGCCCTTCAACGAAATCGTCGGCTGCTACCGCTTCCACTTCCATCTCGACCGGCCGGCCCAGCTGGCTCGCATCGATTACGACGACGCCGACGGCGAACTGCTGCGCACCGCCATCGCCGGCAAGCCCCGCGCCTGGCGCGCCGGCGCGCTGCTTGGCGCCGTGCTGCACATGCCCCTGATGACCGCCGGCGTGATGCTGCGCATCCACTGGCAGGCCCTGAAACTCTGGCTGAAAGGGGTGCCTTTCCGCGGCGCCCATGTCCCTCAACCTCTCCGGGAATCGAGCAAATGAACCACACGATGATCCTGCGCGGCAGCGAATGCCTGGCCCGCGACACCCGCCTGATTTTCGAACTGCTCGAAAAGCTGCGCGGCGGCCTGCTTGAAATCCGCCTGCCCAATGGCTGCTGCGCCCTGTTTGGCGACGGCGAACACCCCATCGCGCTGCACATCCACGACGAAGCGGTGTTCAGCCGGGTCCTGGCGCGCGGCGACATCGGCCTGGCCGAAGCCTATCTCGACGGTCTCTGGGACTGCGCCGACCTCACCGGCCTGCTGACCCTGCTCGCCCAAAACCGCGAGGCGCTCGGCAAGGCGGTGTACGGATCGTGGCCGCGCCTGCTCGCCGCCCGCGTCCGGCACTGGCTCAACCGCAACAACCGCGCCGGCAGCCAGCGCAACATCATGGCCCACTACGACCTGGGCAACAATTTCTACAAACTCTGGCTGGACCGGAGCATGAGCTACTCGGCAGCGATCTACCGCGACGCCGACGACGGCTCGCTGGAAGCCGCCCAGCACGCCAAGTACCGCCGCATCCTGCACTGCCTGAAGGCCGCGCCCGGCCAGCGCGTGCTGGAGATCGGCTGCGGCTGGGGCGGCTTTGCCGAAATGGCCGTCGCGCAGGGGCTGGCGGTGACCGGCCTGACCCTGTCGCCGGCCCAGCTCGCCTGGGCGCAGCAACGCGTCCCGGCCGCCGACCTGCGCCTGCAAGACTACCGCGACACCACCGAGCGATTCGACCACGTCGTCTCCATCGAAATGTTCGAAGCCGTCGGCGAGCGCTTCTGGCCCGGCTATTTCAAGACCGTGGCCAGGGCGCTGAACCCGGGCGGCCGGGCGGTGATCCAGAGCATCACCATCCGCGACGACCTGTTCGCCAGCTACCGCAAAGGCACCGATTTCATCCAGCAATACATCTTCCCCGGCGGCATG
>CAIXSK010000158.1 GCA_903922075.1 uncultured beta proteobacterium
CTTGGGTGCCAGGTCGAGATGCAGGACCTCGGCAAAGTGGATCAGCGCCGCCTTGCCCGGCCCGTAGCAAAGCGCCTTGGGCAGGCCGCGGTAGCCGGCGACGCTGGCCACGAAGGCGATGCCGCCACCGGGCCGGAGGTCGGGCAGGACGGCGGCGGTGACGTGCATGGCAGCGGTGAAATTGACGTTGATGACCTGTTCGGCGACGGCCAGGTTGAAGTCGTCGGCACGCATCGGCACGTAATCGCCGGCCAGGTACACCACCAGGTCGATGCCGCCCAGCGCGGCCAGCACGCTGCTACGGGCCTCGGCCAGGCTGTCGGTGTCGGTGACGTCGCAGGGGACGGGCAGGGCGCCGTTGATGGCGATGCGCTGCAGCTTGCGGGCATCGCGCGCCGAAAGCGCCAGCCGGGCGCCGCGCCGCGCCAGTTCGCCGGCCAGCGCCGCGCCGATGCCGCTTGAGGCGCCGATCAGCCAGACGCGCTTGCCGCGCCAGTCGGTGATGGTCGGGTTCATCGCTTGACGAAGGTCAGGCTCACTTCGCCGAGGTGGAAGCCCCATTTGGACATGGCCGAGCGGTTCAGCATCACCTTGTCGTCGATCAGGAACATCCAGTCGTCGAAATCGACGTGATAGACCTTGCCATCGACCGGCAGCGCCAGCACGTAGCGCCAGCGCAGGGCATTGCCGGCGACCTCGCCGATCGCCTCGCCGACCACGTCGTCGGCCCTGCCACGGAAGCTGCCGTCGGCTTGCCGGGTCAGCGTCCACACCCGGCGCGAGGTGGTGCCGTCCGACCAGCTGAATTGCTCGTTGAGCACGCCGGTATCGCCTTTCCATTGCGCGTCGATGACGACATGGAAGCGCTTCTTCACCTCGCCCGAGCGGCCCTGGAACATGCCCCAGGCGTCGAGCGTGCCGTTCATGTAGGTTTTCAGGTCAAGCGCCGGCTGTTCGGCGCGGTACTGTTCGACGCCGGTGGCGGCGCAGCCGGCGAGACCCAGCGAAAGGGCGGCAGCAAGCATGAGTTTCATTGAATGGTCTCCAGGGAATGGCGCCAGCGCCAGAGCAACGCACCGGCCAGCGCCTTGAAGGCGAGCGGCAGCAGGGCGTAGGCGAAGGACAGGGCGGGCAAACCGTCGCCGCTGCCCGGGACATAGCCGAGGCTGCCGAGCAGCGGCAGGGACAAGCCGGCGGCCAGTGCCAGGTTGAGTTTGGCGACGAAGTTCCAGACGCCGAAGCAGGCGCCGGCCTGCCCCTGGCGTTCGCCGAGGTCGGCGGCCATCGCGGCGGGCAGCGTCAGGTCGGCACCCAGCGCCAGGCCGGAGGCCAGGCAGATGGCGGCGAAGGGCCAGAGGTCGCCGGGGCCGAGCAGCCTGGCGCCGGCAAAGGCGGCGATGGAGAGGGCCATGGCGCCCAGCCAGGCGGCGACCCGGCCATGGCGGGCGGCCAGGCGCACCCAGAGCGGCAGCGAAGCGGCGCCGGCGATGAAATAGAGGGCGAGCAGGGGGCCGCTGGTGTCGGCCAGTTGCAGCACGTCGGCGACGAAGAAGAGGAACAGCGTGGCCGGCAGCGCGGCGGCGATGCCGTTGGCGACAAAGACGCCGAGCAGCCGGCGGAATGCTTGGTCGGCCAGCACCCGGCGCAGGCTGGGCAGCAGCGGCTGGCAGACCGTTTCGGCGACCGGGCCGGCGGCAACCCGCGAGAAGGTGGTTGCGGCGGCGATCAGCAACAGCGGCGGCAAGACCCAACTCAGGCGGGCGATGCCCTCGTTCAGGGCGCCGGCCAGCAGGCTCGGCAGCGCGGCGGCGAGGACGACGCCGAGCAGGCCGAAGCCTTCGCGGGCGGCGGTCAGCCGGGTGCGCTGGCCGGGGTCGCGGCCGATATCGGCGCCCCAGGCCTGATAGGCGACGGTGGCGGCCGAGAAGCCGAGATAGGTCAGGGCCAGCGAGGCGAGCAGCCAGGGCGCGGCGGCTTCGCTGGGCGGGTTGAGCAGGGCGACGAAGCCGATGGCGAAGGGCAGCAGGGCGAGGGCCAGCATGCGCCGGCGGGAAACCCGGTCGGCCAGCCAGCCGAGCCAGGGGTCGATGCCGGC
>CAIXSK010000159.1 GCA_903922075.1 uncultured beta proteobacterium
GAGGTGGGTCAGCGGGATGTCCATGGCGAGGCTATTCGCTTACTTGGCGCTGTCGAGCACGGCGCGCAGGGCCTTGGGATCGGTGTCGCCGGCCAGCCGGCCGGTTTCCTTGGCGCCCTTGTAGGCAATCACCGTCGATTGCGTGCGCACGCCGAGCTGGCGCTTCAGCTCACGTTCCTTGTCGTAATTGACGATGAGCAGCGTGCCCGGCACCGACGCGTCGCCCTTCCAGCCGTTGAATACCTTTTCCTGAGCGCGGCAGGTCGGGCACCAGTCGGCGTGGAAATGCAGGGTCACCGATTCGCCGGCTTTCTGTTTGGTGGCCAGGGTTTCCGGGGCGTAAGGCTGGATGTCGAGGGCCAGGGCGACGTTGCAGGCGGCCGACAAGGCCAGGGCGGCGAGGGTGACGAGGGCTTTCATATTGTTCTCCGTTGGGGTGGGGTATTCATTAGTCGCCGTCGTGGCGAAAAACTTACAGCCGGCCGGCTGTTTCAGATCAGGCTGCCGAGGATCATGCCTTGCCGGCGCAGATCGTCGAGCAGTGCGGCGCCGTGGGCCAGCAGTTGTTCCGGCGCGGGGTGCTGCAGCTCGGCGGCGATCTGCCGGATGGCTGCCTCGCCACTTGTCGGGGCGGCGGCGAGCAGTGCCAGCAGGCGAGCGGTGACGGCATTGATGGCGCTGAACTGCACGTGGTCGTCGGCATCGCGATAGACGACCAGATGCGTCGGCTGGGCCTTGCGCGGCCGGTAGTCCGGGCCGATGCGATGCACCGGCCAGGCGTAGGCCAGATTGAGCAGCGCCGGGTTGAGGGCGACCGGGGCGGCCAGCAGGTCGCCGGCCGGGTCGTGCGCGGGCGGCGCGCAATCCATCACGTCGACGGCCAGTTCGGCCCATTCGTAGTGCGCCAGTTCGGCCAGCCAGGCGGGCAGCGGCTGGCGGATGTCGGCTTCGGCCAGGTAGCGGGCGAATTCACGGGGAATCTCGCGGAACCACGGCGTGTGCAGCGGCCAGTCGCGGTAGAAGGTCCGGCACAGGCGGCGCCAGCGCTGTTCGCCGACGATCGCCCGGCTGACCGGGAAGCAGGCATCGACAAAGCCGCAGATGTTGTTGAACAGCAGTTCGTTGTATACCGCCATCCGCCGCGCCGGCACGCCGGCCGGGCGCGGGATGTGGTGCGGGTCGCGCAGATGGCCGGCGAAGGCGTGCTGGAAATTCCGGAAATCGGCGTTCATCAGGCGGCCTTTCGGCAGGTCGCGGCGGCCTGCAGGCGGGCGATCTGTTCGACTTCGGCGGTCAGCGCCGGCAGGTCGGGGATGTTGAAGTCGCGTTCCAGGCAGGTCGGCACCTCGCCGCCGATGCGGGCGTAGGCGGCTTCGAGTATGCCCCAGACCGGGTCGATCACCTCGGCGCCGTGGGTGTCGATCAGCAGGCCGTCCGGCTCCACCCAGTGGCCGGCGACGTGGACGTAGCAGGTGCGTTCGAGCGGCAGGGCATTCATGAAGGCGAGCGGATCGAAGCCGAAATTGCAGCTGTTGACGTAGATGTTGTTGACGTCGAGGTGGAGCAGGCAGTCGGCTTCACGGACGATGGCGGAAATGAATTCCGTCTCGCTCATCTCGGCGCCCGGCGGGGCAACGTAGTAGGAGGCGTTTTCGATGCCGATGCGCAGGCCGAGGATGTCCTGTGCCCGCTGGATGCGCTCGGCCGTCCATTTGACGGCGCTTTCGGTCAGCGGAATCGGCAGCAGGTCGTAGAGGTGGCTGGTGTCGGCGCACCACGAGAGGTGCTCGGTGTACAACGTCATGCCGTGTTCGGTCATGAAGGCCTTGATGCGACGGAGCAGCGCTTCGTCGAGCGGGCCGGGACCGCCGAGCGACAGCGACAGGCCGTGGCAGACGAAGGGGTAGCGCTCGGTGAACTGGCGCAGGTCCTTGCCGGAGCGCCCGCCCATGCCCGCCCAGTTTTCCGGGGCGAGTTCGAAGAAGCGGATGGCTTCGGGAACGGCGGTTTTCAGCGGGGCGATCAGTTCGCGGCGAAAGCCGAGACCGGCGCCGTGGGCGTGTCGTGCCAACATGGGGATGACTCCAGTCGGGAAGAAATGGCGGGCGGGGCGAACCCCGCGCCGCCCGGGGTCAATGCCGACTTACTTCTTGGCGCCGCAGGAGCCGTCCTTCTTCTTGTCGCCGCCGCAGGAGCCGTCTTTTTTCTTGTCGGCACCGCAGGAGGCATCTTTCTTCTTGTCACCGCCGCAGCTGGCGTCCTTTTTCTTGTCAGCGCCGCATTTGGCTTCGCCCGCCTTCTTGCCACCGCAGGAGCCGTCCTTCATCTTGGCATCGGCCTGGGCCAGTTGATAGCCGACTTCCAGCTTGCTGGCGCCAAAGGGGTTTTCAGCGGCATGGGCGACCGGAGTCAGGGCGATGGCGGCAAAGGCGGAGCCGACGGCGAGGGAAATGACGTTTTGCTTTTTCATGATTTTCTCCGTTGAGATTGAGGGTCGTGGATCAGTCCTTTGAACTCATCCAGGCGCCCATCGCCTGACGCATGAAGGCGAACTGCTTTTCGGCCCGCCGGCAGCCAACGCAAATCGCCAGATGCAAGCGGAACTGCAGGCGCTCGAGAAGGGAGAGCTTGCGTTCCATTTGAATCGAGGCGAGGCGGGTGGCTTCCTTGCAGCTGATCATTGCGGTTCCTGTCATTCGTCGTCGGCTTGGGTAGCCTGTTCAATTAGTCGGCGCGGTCATGAAAAACTTACAAAATTTTTTTACAGTATGATCCCGTACTGGAAAAACGAGCCAACCGACATGCCCTTGGACCCCCTGCAAGACCCCGAGTTTCTCACAGGCCTGCGTCGCGACATGCTGCGCTTCGCGGAAATCCAGCTGCGCGACAAGGCGCAGGCCGAGGATGCGGTGCAGGAGGCGCTGGCAGGCGCCCTGCAGGGGCGCGAAAAATTCGCTTCGCGCGCCTCGCTGCGCACCTGGGTGCTGTCCATCCTGAAAAACAAGATCGTCGACGCGCTGCGCAGCAAGATTCGCCAAAATGCTACGGTCGAGCCGGAAAATGACGCAAATCCGAATCCCTGGTTCGACGACCGCGAACACTGGACCGAGGACACCCGGCCGTCGGAGTGGCAATCGCCGCAGGAGGCCATGGAAAGCAAGCAGTTCTGGGCAGTCTTCGAGGCCTGCCTTTACCGCCTGCCGGAAACCAGCGCCCGCATCTTCACGATGCGTGAGGTGCTTGGTTTCGATACCGACGAAATCTGCGAAACCGTCGGCATCACCAGCAACAACTGCTTCGTCCAGCTGCATCGGGCGCGCCTGGCGCTGCGCGCCTGCCTCGGCGCCAACTGGTTCGGCGAAGCGGCCTGAGGGTTGTCCGGCATGGCACGCGGGGTGATTCGTGCCGGCCTGTTGTGCGGGGTGCTGGCGCCGCTGCTCTGGGCGGGAATGATTGTCGCCGCCGGCGAACTGCGCCCCGGCTTCGATCACGTCGCGCAATACATCAGCGAACTGAGCGAGCGCGCTAGCGCCAACGCGGGATTCATGCGCTATGGCGGCTTCGTGGCCAGCGGGCTGCTCCACGTCGCTTACGCCGCCGCCTTTTACGCCGCCTTGCGCCGGCGGAGCGAACGGCACTACCTGATTCTGCTCGTCGCCGTGCTGATCGCGCTCAACGGTCTCGGCCGCATCGGCGCCGGCCTCTACGCCTGCGCGCCGGGTTGCGCCGCGCCGGAAGATCCCGTCCAGCGCCTGCACAGCCTGGCGGCGACCGTCGCGTTTCTCGCCATCGCCGCGGCTGCGCTGTTCGGCGGCCTGTTGTTCCGCAACGCCCGGGGCATGTCGGCGCTCAGTCTTTACTCACTGGCCACCGGTGTCGCCGGCCTGCTTTTCCTTGGCCTGATGTCGGCTGGCGATGTGTCCCGCGTCGGCCTTTACGAGCGCCTGGCTTCGGGCGTCCTCAGTCTTTGGGTGCTGGTCACCGCCCTGCGGCTGAACACCCTGGATAACGACCCGGACACCTGATCCGGCCGCCGGCTTTCGGTTTCGGTCATCTTCCGGCAATGCTGGCCGCCGATAATCCCGGCCACATCAGCCGAGGATTTTCCTGTCATGTTCAAGAATGCCGCCGCATTGTGGCGCGCCTACACCACCTGGGTGCGCCGCCTGCCGCAGGCAACGGTCTTCCTCTTCGCCGCCCGTTCGCGCTGGGGACGCTCGGTCAAGATTTTTCTGTTCGGGGTCGGTATCTTCCTGCCCCTCGGCTCCCTGATCTGGGTGCTGCTCTTCTGGCATGGCAACGGCGTTCTCAGGCACGGTGGGGCCGGGCAATTGAGCAAACCCGCCGTCGTTCGTCACGCCTCGCCACCTCAGCCCGCGCCGGTCGAGTGATCAGGGGCGCGGCACCGGCTCCAGGCGAACGATCCGGCCGCGGCTGTGGTCGGTCAGCAGATAAATGTAGCCGTCCGGGCCGGCACGGACGTCGCGGATGCGTCCGAACAGTCCTTCCAGCAACCTTTCCTCGCGCACGACACGGTTGCCGTCCAGCGTCAGCCTGACCAACATCTGGCCCTTCAGCGCCCCGACGAACAGGTTGCCGCGCCAGGCCGGGAAGCGGTTGCCAGCATAGAACGCCATGCCGGACGGAGCGATCGACGGCGTCCACTGCCAGACCGGCTGGGCCATGCCCGGCTTGGCCGTGCCTTCGCCGATGCTGGTTCCGATGATGTAGTTGCGGCCGTAGGTGATGACCGGCCAGCCATAATTGGCGCCGGAGCGGATGAGGTTGATTTCGTCGCCGCCCTGCGGACCGTGCTCGTGCGTCCACAGCTCGCCGGTTTGCGGATGCAGGGCAGCGCCCTGGATGTTGCGATGGCCGAGGGTGAATTTTTCCGGGAAGGCGCCGGGCTTGCCGACGAAGGGATTGTCGGCCGGCACCCGGCCGTCGTCATGCAGGCGGATGACCGAGCCGGCATGGTCGTCGAGGCGCTGGGCGCGCTCCTTGTCGCCGCGCTCACCGAGGGTGATGTAGAGAAAACCCTGGCGGTCGAAGACGAGGCGCGAGCCGAAGTGATGGCTGGTCGTCGATTTCGGCTGCATCCGGAAGATCACCTCGACGTCGCGCAGGGCATGGCCATCGAGCCTGCCGCGCATGACCTCGGTGCCGTAGCCATCTTCGCCGGCCGCGGCGTAGGAGAGATAGACCCAGGCGTTGCGGGCGAAATCCGGGTGCAGCGCAACGTCGAGCAAGCCGCCCTGGTTGATGGCGACCACCGGTGGCACGCCGGCGATGGGTTGGGGGTCGAGCCGGCCATCGGCGGCGATCAGGCGGAGCCGGCCGGGACGCTCGCTGACCAGTAGGCGGCCGTCGGGCAGGAAGGCCAGCCCCCAGGGGTTTTCCAGTCCCTCGGTGAAGGCTGTCGCCTGGAATTGTCGGGCCTCGCTGGAAAGCATCTGCGCCTCCGCCGCCGGCCAGAAAGCTATCGCCAGCAGCAAGCTCATCCCCCACGCCTTGCGGCGGCGCAGGTGGGCGAATGCGTCGCTCAGGGTCATCGGGCGCTCGGCAGGGATTGGGTGGTTCTCATCATGCCTCCTCGGCGTGCCGGATTTTGCCGTTTTTTTGGGGCCGACCGTAGCATTTTCCGGATTTCTTGACCGCTATTCGATTTTTCCTGCCCTTTGGAGTTCCCGCGCCGAGTCGGCAAAAAGCCGGTCGCCATGGCGATGGGCGGCTTGTCATTTTTTAAGGACAAATAAATTATCTATTAATCATGTAGTTGCCAAAAGCCCGCATTTTTCTGTCGCCTGTTCGCGACGGTTGGGCGCTGAGCGCTTGGTGATGAGATCGTTAAGTAACTGATTCAACATTGTTAAATAATTGGCATATTTGTTGCGATATGCATTGGGCATCAGTCGTTTTTGTCACCTATTCGGGAGAACTGAAATGAATGCTACTGCCCACGATGAACCAATGGAAGTGCCCTGCTGCCCGGCACTGGCCAAGGATACTGTCTGCGATGTCCTGGATTTTCACTATCGCACCCGCCACACCACCAATGTCGCCGCCGGGGGACGCCGCATCCAGGTCGAGGTGCTGATCCACGCCCGCCTGGAGCGCTGCCCGGGGCCGATGACCCTGGGCGACCTGGTCTACAGCACGACGCTGCTGCCGGGCGAGAAGGTCAGGTTGTTCACCTCCGACCGCCGCACCCGCTTCAGCATCGACAGCGAGAGCAAGGTCAGTTATCGGCACGAGCAAACCTCCGAGGAACGCTACTACCTGTCGAGCATGCACGATTTCATGTCCGACGTCTCGCTGCGCGATTCCGGCAGCGCGAGTGCCAGCAGCAAGGGCTCGGCGCGCGGTCACGGCGAAACCAGCAGCGCCCTCGGCGCCCTTTTTTCCGGACCATCGGTCGACGTCAGTGGTTCCTACGACGCCTCGTCGACCTCGTCGTTTCTCCGCGAATTGAGCCAGCATGCCAGCGCCTCGGACCGGCGCTCCGAATCGGCGACGCGCGCCGCCAGTTCGGTCTCGGTCGGCGAAGTGTCCAGCCGCTCGCATACCGAGGGCGAGTCGGAAGACCACCAGGAATCGTCGTCGCGCGAATTTGCCAACCCCAATCGCTGCCACGCCGTTACCTATTTCTTCTACCAGATCAACAAGACCCAGATCGTTAAATTCAGGATTGTCGCCATTCAGCGACGGGTGATCGACCCGGCCGCCGATACGCGTGTCTCGAACAATCCCTTCGCTGCCGACGGTGGCGTCTCGGCCATCCCCAGCGCCGTGCTGGCGACCGACGCCAATCGGCTGAAAATCGAGCAGATCGGCCGCGACAGCGTGCTGGCCCAACAGGGCGCGGACTTCGCGACGGTCGCCGGCCGCGACGCCGCCAATGCGAACCTGGCCCGCCTGGCCAGTCTCGACGCCAATGTGCAGCCGATTTCCGCCGCACTCAAGGCGCGTGCCCTGCAGGAGGTCGATCAGTCGCTGATCAAGGAGCGCCTGATCGACAAGAACGGCAAGGTGCTCGATGAAGTGATCAACGAACTCTCCTTCGAACGGGTCAGCTCCCTGCCGACGCCGGGCCTGCTGGTCAAGGGCTGTCTCGACGAATGCGACACCTGCGAACCGGCACTTGAAAAGGCTATCCAGCTTGAATTGGAGCACAAGCAGTTGCAAAACGAGCTGCTCAAAAAGCAGATCGAACTGCTCGAAAAATCGCAGGAATACCGCTGCTGCCCCGTTTCCGGGGTGGAAGGCATCACCCCCTGAGCGCCTCCGGGCGGAATGACCGGGAACAAACTGAGGAGACTAAACAATGAATGACGAACTGAAAAAGGCCGTGGCCAAATCCAAGGCTGCCATGGTCGGCCCCTACACCAACGAGCGCGAGAAATACCGGGCGCTCCTGTTGAGCAACCCCAACTATTTCGGCTCGCTGAAATCCAGCCCGTTCAAACCGGTGCTGCCGCTGGCCGGCAACACTTTTTACGAAGAACTGGTCTGCGTCGGCTATCAGCCGCAGCAGCAATATCTCGAAGGCGTGGTTCACGTCTATCAGCCGTCGGGCTACGGCAGCGGCGTCTGCGGTCCGGGCAGCACCGAATACGTGCGCTTCTACCTGTCCTTCGACCAGGGAGCGAGCTGGGTCGATCAAGGGCTGACCAGCTTCCAGGCCTGGAACATCCCGCAAGGCACCGACGGCAGCAAGCGACTCGAATACGCCGTGCAACTGCCGGTCAACCCGGCGCGCCGCTTCTGCTTCCTCGGCGCCCAACTGGTTCGCGTGCGCGCCATCCTGTCGTGGAACGCACCGCCGCCGCCCAACCAGCCGAACTGGATTCCGCCCTGGGGCAATCATCGCGATGCGACGATCCAGATCGAGCCGCGCCGTATTTTCACTGGCGGGGAAGTCTTTGCCGCCGCCAAACTAAAACTCCCGCCCTTGCTCAAGGATGTGCTCGATCTCGATCAGCCGCTGCCGACCAAGACGCCGGCTCTCGCTGCCGCCGATCTGGCCGTGCACTACCGGGCCGCCGGCGTTCCGGTGCACCGCTTCGCCTTCAAGGAAATGCACGCGCTGGCCGCCGGCCCGCATGCCTTCAATGGCGAACTCACCGCCCAACTGCTGCCCGGCATAGACATCCCGGTCAATATCGGCGATCTGCTGTTCCCGAAAACCGACGGCGATACCAGTTACGAAGAACTCGGCTGCATCGGCCTCGACCCGAACAGCCCCGATACCCTGATCGGCGTCATCAAGCTCAA
>CAIXSK010000160.1 GCA_903922075.1 uncultured beta proteobacterium
CAACTGGCCGGCGCCTTTGCCAACATGGGCGGCCTTCTCAATGCCCAACGACAATTCAGGGCAGCCGAAGAGGCTTGCCGGCGAGCCCTTGCGCTGGAACCAAAATTGGCCAGCGCCCTCACCAATCTGGCCAACGCCCTGCTGGGCCAGCAACGCCACGCCGAAGCCGAAGCCTTATACCGCGAAGTATTGGCTGCCGAGAAAATGAATGGCGATGCACTCAACAATCTGGGCAACCTGCTGCTCGATCAAAAACGCTTCGGCGAGGCCGAAACCTGCTACCGCAAGATCCGCGACGATCGCGGCTACGCCCTCGGGCAAGCCTTTCATTGCGCCTCGCATCTCTGCGACTGGCAGCGCCGCACGCAGGACGAAGCAGCGCTCAGGGAGCGCCTGCGCCACGACGATACCTATTTCGACCCCTTCGGACTGCTTATTCTGTCCGGCGAGGACGCCCCGGAGATACAACGACGCAGCAGCTGGCTGGCGGCAAAAAACCACCTCGGGCCACTACTCGAGCAGCCCCCCATGGTTTCACCGGCCCAACATCCCGTTCGTGACCGCCTGCGCATCGGCTATCTTTCTGCCGATCTCCACGACCACGCCACCATGCACCTACTGGCCGGTGTTCTGCAGGCACACGACCGCGCCCGCTACGCCATCCACCTCTATTCATACGGCCCCGACATACAGGACAGCTATCGCAAGCTGGCCATGGAGAATTGCGAGGCTTTCCACGACCTCAGGATACTCAGCGACCACGCAGCCGCCAGGCAGATCGCCGACGACGGCATCGACATTCTGGTTGATCTCAAGGGCCACACCCGCGACAGCCGCCTCGGCATCAGCGCCCTGCGCCCGGCACCGGTCATTGTCAGCTGGCTGGGCTACCCCGGCACGCTCGGTCACGAACGGCTGGCCGACTACATCATTGGCGATCCGATCGTCACCCCGTTCGAGGCAGCCGATGGCTATTCCGAAACACTCGCCCTGATGCCGCACTGCTACCAGCCGAACGACCGGAACCGCCCGATTTCCGCCGCGCCACCACGATCGGCGGAAGGCCTGCCCGAAAATGCCTTCGTTTTTTGCAGTTTCAACCAGAGCTACAAGATCATTCCAGAGGTGTTCGACATCTGGTGCAAATTGCTGTCGTCCGTACCGGGCAGCGTGCTCTGGCTGCTCGAATCGCCAGCGGCCAGCATGGATAATCTGCGGAAGGAAGCGCGGGCACGCGGTATTGATCCGCAACGCCTGGTCTTTGCCGCCAAAAAACCGTTGGCCGATCATCTCGGCCGCCTGCAACTGGCTGATCTGGCACTGGATACTTTTCCCTACGGCTCCCACACCACCGGCAGCGATGCGCTGTGGGCCGGCGTTCCGCTGATTACCCGGCCGGGCGATACCTTTGCCAGTCGGGTCGCGGCCAGCCTGCTGACAGCAACCGGCCTGCCAGAGCTGATCACCGACACCTGGGAAGCTTATTTTATGCTGGCACTCGAATTGGCCAATGATGGCGCCCGCCGACAGGAGCTCCGCCAACGCATGGCAAAGCAACGGCTGACCAGCCCGCTATTCGACACCCACGGATTCACGATCCACCTGGAGCACCTGTTCAAGCTGATCTGGGCTCAACACGCGACGGGAGAACGCAAGGCCCTTGTCATTCCGGACAAAACCTGAGCAGGCCGCGTTGCCAGCACTTGGCATAAGTTAAAAAACACCACAAAAAAAACGGGAGCCGAAGCTCCCGTTTTTGTTTCCAATTGACGGTTAGGCCAAATTAGAAGGAGTGGGCGATACCGAAATCGACACCGACGGTGCCGTAGCCAGCAGAGCCGTAGAGGGCGCCGCTGTTGGCAGCCCAGGTGACTTGGCGAGCAGCGCCGTCGTCGTTCTTGATCTGGCCGTAGTTGGCGTACAGGTAGGTACGCTTGGACAGGGCGTAATCAGCACCCAGAGCCCACTTGATGGAATCAGCATCGTCAAAGATCTTGTCCTTGACGCCACCGATCATGGCCTTAACGGTGAACTTGCCAACCGGAGCCTTGGCACCGATCAACCAAGCTTGCTGCTTCAGGCCAGCGTCCTTGTTCTTGATCTGGTCGATAAGAGCGGAAACCTTGACGGCGCCGAAATCATAAGAACCGGCAGCGGTAGCAACCCAGGTCTTGGAGAAGTTCTGACCCGGGAAGGTGACTTCTTCGTAGTCCAGACGGGCGCTGATCGGGCCGTTGTCGTAGGTGCCCATGATGGTGTGCAGGACGGAGTCAGTATTGTTGGCGAAGGATTCCGGGCCAGCAATATTGGACGAGTAGGCCAGAACCAGGCCGAAACCGGAGAAGTTCGGCGAGATGTAGGCGATGGCGTTGTCGGCACGGTCAACCTGGATGGTCATTTGCGTGAAGTTACCGATGGTGCCACCAGCGAACGGATCGTAGGTGTTGAAAATGCCGTAGCGGACGCCGTCCAGACGGCCAGCAACAACGGTACCGAAGCCGCCGGTCAGGCCAACGTAGGAGTTACGGTTGGTCCAGGAGGCAGAGGAGGAACCGGAGGTCTGGTCGATACCGATACCGAATTCAGACTGGAAGACAGCCTTCAGGCCATTGCCCAGGTCTTCAACGCCCTTGAAGCCGATGCGCGAGCCAGCGCCAACGCCGGAGGCGATTTCGTACTTGCCGTCGATGCCGCTAACGCCGCCGGAGTTGCCGTCACGATAAACGCCGCCCAGGTCCATACGGCCGTAGATGGTGACATTGGATTGAGCGAAAACTGCGGTAGAAGCCAGGCCAGCGATGGCCAGAGCAATAATCTTCTTTTGCATCAGAAAATCTCCTTAGTGGTTAGTTTTTGGTACCGCCTTGCGGTGGCACCAAGCTTTACCTCTCGGATCGAGAAGTTGGCATCGATTGTCGCAAGAAGCAAAACGCCCTAGCAACCTGTGATTGCGATGCCGGCATGCATCTGTAAAGTTTTGTTGTTTTAGCGCAACACAACTTAGGCGAAAAGGCGTGCCAATTCGATCCCGGGCTCTGGCGCCCGCATGAAGGCCTCGCCGACCAGGAAGGTTTCGACCTTGTGGCCGCGCATCAGGGCGACATCGGCCGGTTGCAGGATGCCGCTTTCGGTAACGACGATGCGGTCGGCCGGAATGCGTGCCAGCAGGCCGAGGGTGGTATCGAGCGTGACGTCGAAGGTGCGCAGGTTACGGTTGTTGATGCCGAGCAGCGGGGTATTGAGCTGCAGAGCAGCGTCGAGCTCTTCGCCGTTGTGCACCTCGACCAGCACGGCCATGCCGTAAGCGTGAGCCTGCGCTTCAAGGGCCTGCATTTCGGGCAGGCTCAGCGCGGCGGCGATCAGCAGGATGGCGTCAGCACCCATCGCCCGGGCTTCGGCAACCTGGTAGGCATCGACCATGAAGTCCTTGCGCAGCACCGGCAGGGCGCAGGCGGCGCGGGCGGCCTGCAGGTATTCCGGGCAGCCCTGGAAATACTGGCGGTCGGTCAATACCGACAGACAGGCGGCGCCGTGCTGTTCGTAGCTGCTGGCGATCTCGGCCGGACGGAAATCCGGACGGATGACGCCTTTCGACGGGCTGGCCTTCTTGATTTCGGCGATGACCGCCGGCTTGCCGGCCGCAATCTTGCCGCGGATGGCGCCGACGAAATCGCGCGGCGCCGGTTGGGCGGCCGCTTCGGCTTCGACGGCCGACAATGGCTTGGCGGCCAGTGCGGCGGCGACTTCTTCGCGCTTGGTGGCGATGATTTTATTGAGGATGTCACTCATGATTGGTAGTGGTAGCGGCACTGGGCGATAAGGATGCAGTCAGCCTCGACCGCATAGATGAGACGATGCTCTTCGTCGATACGCCGTGACCAGAACCCGGAGAGGTTATGTCGCAGGGGTTCGGGTTTGCCGATACCTTCGAACGGAGAACGCTGAATATCCTTCAGCAAGGCATTGATGCGCTTGACGACAGCCTTGTCTGATTGTTGCCAGAAGAGATAGTCGTCCCACGCACCGTCGGAGAATTTAATCGGCATCGATAGGCAATTCCCGAACCTTGCCCATCCCTGCCCGCAATTGAGCCACCGACTCGATCAGACGTTGGGCATTGGCCGGGCTGCGCAACAGGTAGGCAGTCTCTTCCAGCGCGTTGTAGTCGTCGAGAGACATCATGATTACCGGCTTGCCTTGCTGACGGGTAATCAGCACCGGCGCCCGATCATCATTGACCCGATCCATGACATCGGCAAAGTGTTGGCGGGTATAGCTATAACTCATCGTATCCATGACAAGCTCCTTTTGTACAAATAATCGTACAAATACACTCGGCAGTCAACGATGATTTCAAGCAAATTGTTTGGTCGCCGCAACGAACTGCTCCAGCTTGGCTCGGGCGGCACCGGAGGCGATGGCTTCGAAGGCCTTCTCGACGCCGTCGATCAGCGTCGCCGCCTGGCCGGCGACGTAGATGCTGGCGCCGGCATTCAGCGCGACGATGTCGCGGGCGGCGCCGAGCTTGTTGTCGAGCGCGCCGAGCAGCACGGCTTTCGATTCCTCGACGTTGGCGACCTGCAATACCTTCGGGTCATGGACCGGCAGATTGAACTGTTCGGGGTGGATTTCGTATTCGCTGACCCGGCCGTCCTTCAGCTCGCCGACCAGGGTGGCGCCGGAGATGGAGATTTCGTCGAGCCCTTCGCGGCCGAAGACGGTCAGCGCACGCTGGCTGCCCAGGCGCTGCAGGACGCGGACCTGGATGCCGACGAGATCGGGATGAAAAACACCCATGACCTGCTGCGGTGCGTTGGCCGGGTTGGTCAACGGGCCGAGGATATTGAAGATGGTGCGCACGCCGAGTTCGCGACGGACCGGCGCGGCGTGTTTCATGGCGCTGTGGTGGTTGGGCGCGAACATGAAGCCGACGCCGGTTTCGGCGATGCACCGGGCGACCTGCTCGGGGTTCAGGTTGATGTTGACGCCGAGCGCCTCCAACACATCAGCGCTGCCCGACTGGCTGGAGACCGAACGGCCACCGTGTTTGGCGATCTGCGCGCCAGCGGCGGCGGCGACGAACATCGCGGCGGTGGAAATATTGAAGGTGTGGGCGCCGTCGCCGCCGGTGCCGCAGGTATCGACCAGGCGGCTGTTATCGGCGACCTGGACCTTGGTGGACAGTTCGCGCATGACGGTGGCTGCAGCGGCGATTTCGCCGATGGTTTCCTTCTTGACGCGCAGGCCGGTGATGATGGCGGCAATCATGACCGGCGTGACTTCGCCGCCCATGATCTGGCGCATCAGGGAGACCATTTCGTCGTGGAAGATTTCGCGGTGTTCGATGACACGCTGGAGGGCGGCTTGCGGGGTCATTGCTGGTGTTCGTCCAAAAAGTTCTTGAGCAGGTCGTGACCGCGTTCGGTCAGGATCGATTCCGGGTGGAACTGGACGCCTTCGACGGCCAGCGTCTTGTGGCGGACGCCCATGATCTCGCCGTCGTCGGTCCAGGCGGTGATTTCCAGGCAGTCGGGCAGCGTTTCGCGCTCGATGGCCAGCGAGTGGTAGCGGGTACAGGTCAGCGGATTGGGCAGGCCCCTGAAGACACCGACGTCGTTGTGATGCACCGGCGACACCTTGCCGTGCATCAGTTGCTTGGCGTGCACAACCTTGCCGCCGAAGGCTTCGCCGATCGACTGGTGGCCGAGACAAACGCCGAGCAGCGGGATCTTGCCGGAGAATTCCTTGATCGCGGCCAGCGAGACGCCGGCCTGGGCGGGCGCGCAGGGGCCAGGGGAGATGACCAGGTAGTCCGGCTTGAGGGCGGCGATTTCGTCGAGCGTGATCGCGTCGTTGCGGAATACCTTGACGTCCTGACCCAGCTCGCCGAAGTACTGGACGAGGTTGTAGGTAAAGCTGTCGTAATTGTCGATCATCAGCAGCATGCTGTTGATTCCTTGCCTGTTTCGTAAGCCCTGAATTCTACATCAAGCGCCCGTTTCAGTCGGGGCTGGGGCTTTTCGATTAAAATGCGCCCTTTCCAGCCGGATTAGTTCATGAGCGCCGCCCTCTCGATTCCCCCGCACAGCTTGTCCATCGTCGTCCCGTTCTACAACGAGGAGGACAACATCGTGCCGCTGGTCAAGCGCGTGCATGAGGCGCTGGTTGGCTACGAACATCCGTGGGAACTGGTGCTGGTCGATGACGGCAGCAGCGATGCGACGGTCGACCGCGCCGTCCAGTGCAGCCGCGAATTCGGCCCGCACGTCCGCGTCGTCGAACTGACCCGCAATTTCAAGCAGACCGCCGCCATGCAGGCTGGCATCGACGCGGCGCGCGGCGATGTCATCGTGACCATGGACGGCGACCTGCAGAACGATCCGGTCGACATCCCGCGCATGGTCGCCCGGCTGTTGAACGAAGACCTCGACCTGGTCGCCGGCTGGCGCCAGAACCGCCAG
>CAIXSK010000161.1 GCA_903922075.1 uncultured beta proteobacterium
CATCACCCCGGACCTGTCCACCTTCGGCAAGGTGGTCGGTGGCGGCATGCCGCTCGGCGCCTTCGGCGGCAAGCGCGAGATCATGGAACAGATCGCCCCGCTCGGCCCGGTCTACCAGGCCGGGACGCTGTCCGGCAACCCGATTGCCACGGCCGCCGGGCTGGCCACGCTGAAGCTGATCCAGGCGCCCGGTTTCTACGAGGCGCTGACCGCCAAGACCAAGGCCCTGTGTGACGGCCTGGTCGGCGCCGCGCGGAAGCACGGCGTCGCCTTTGCGGCCCAGAACATCGGCGGCATGTTCGGACTCTACTTCGCCGAAAAATGCCCGGGTACCTACGACGAGGTGCTGGCCTGCGACAAGGAAGCCTTCAACCGCTTCTTCCACGCCATGCTCGATGCCGGCCACTATTTCGCGCCGTCGGCCTTCGAGGCCGGCTTCGTCTCGGCCGCCCATACCGATGCCGACATCGCCGCCACCGTCGCCGCGGCCGACGCCTATTTCGCCACGCTGAAGTAAGTGAGCACCGGCTACGCCTGGATCATCCTGTTCATCGCCGGCCTCTGTGAGGTCGGCTGGGCGGTTGGTCTCAAATTCACCGAAGGCTTCAGCCGCCTGTGGCCGTCGGCGGCAACGCTGCTCGCCATGGTAGCCAGCGTGGTCCTGCTCGGCTGGTCGCTGAAGGTGCTGCCGCTGGGCACTGCCTACGCGGTGTGGACCGGCATCGGCGCGGTCGGCACGGCGATTCTGGGGGTCTATCTGTTCGACGAATCGCGCGAAGTGCTGCGTTTCGTCTGCATCGGCCTGATCGTCGCCGGCATCGTCGGTTTGAAGCTGGTGACGCCCGACTAGCCCCCAATGCTATCCCCCAAGGAGACTTCCTGCGGGGCGCGGTAAGCCGGAAATTTTGGCCAAAATTGAAATGCCCGCCCGGCGCGTCGTCACATCAGGAACAGCGTCGCCAAGCCCAGGAAGATGAAGAAGCCGCCGGAATCGGTCAGCGCGGTGATCATCACCGAACCGCCAACCGCCGGATCGGCGCCGAATTTCTGGCGGAGCAGTGGAATGCCGACGCCGGCCGAGGCGGCGAGCAGCAGATTCAGCGTCATCGCCGCCGTCATCACGATGCCCAGCTTGGCGCTGCCGTAGAGCGACCAGGCGGCGACGCCGAGCAGGCCGCCCCAGATCAGGCCGTTGATCGTCGCCACGCCGAGTTCCTTGCGCAACAGGCGGCGCATCGCGTCGGGCTGGACCTGGCCCATGGCGATGGCGCGGACGATCATGGTGATCGTCTGGTTGCCGGAATTGCCACCAATGCCGGCAACGATGGGCATCAAGGCGGCCAGGGCGACCAGCTTTTCGATCGACCCCTCGAAAGCGCCGATCACCCGCGAGGCGACAAAAGCCGTGACCAGATTGACGGCCAGCCAGGACCAGCGGTTTTTCACCGAATCCCAGACCGAGGCGAAAATATCTTCTTCCTCGCGCAGACCGGCCTGGGCCAGTTGCTCGTGCTCGGCTTCCTCACGGATGTAGTCGACCACCTCGTTAACCGTCACCCGACCAACCAGCTTGCCTTCCGGATCGACCACCGGCGCCGAGACGAGGTCGTAGCGCTCGAAGGCCTTGGCCGCCTCGTCGGCCAGATCGTCGGGTTCGAGTTCGACAAAATCGGTCTGCATCAGCGTGCCGACCTCGACATCGACCTCGTTGACCAGCAGGATGTTCAGGGGCAGGACGCCCTTCAGGTGTTCGTCGCGGTCGACGACGAACAGCTGGTCGGTATGGTCGGGCAGCTCATCGAAGCGGCGCAGGTAACGCAGCACGACTTCGAGCGACACATCTTCGCGGACGGTAACCATGTCGAAGTCCATGATCGAGCCGACCGAATCCTCGGGATAGGACATCGCGGCGCGCAACTGCTCGCGCTCCTCGACCGACAGGCCGCGGAAGACGTCGTCGATGACGCCCTGCGGCAGGTCGGGCGCCAGATCGGCCAGTTCGTCGGCATCGAGCGTCTCGGCGGCGGCGACCAGCTCGGTCCGCTCCATCGAATCGATCAGGCTTTCGCGGACAGCATCGGAGACTTCGAGCAGAACTTCGCCCTCGAGCTCCGGAGTGACCAGCTTCCAGACGATCAGGCGCTCGTCGGTCGGCAGGGCCTCCAGCACATAAGCGATGTCGGCCGGGTGCATCGGTTCCAGCTTGCCCTGCAATTCGTGCAGATGCTGCTTGTGGACGATGTCCTCGACCAGGTCGTGGCGCGGCCCTTCCTGCCGGTGCACCAGCTCCTCGACCAGCTTGTGCCGGGCGAGCAGGGTCTGCACCTCGGCGAGGCGCTCCTGCAAGTCTTCGGTGTCGGTCAGCTGGGCTTCTTCGCTCATGGTGCAGTGCCGCAAATGGTCCGCCATTTTAGCACCGGCCCGAGGTCAGGGTTTCTGAAAAATCGCCTCTAAAACCGGGCGATCCGGCAATATTTCACGGCACGTCGGCACCGGCCATGCGGCCGAGAATGATCCCCGTTTTACGCCCCAAACCAGGCGCCCCGCGATTGCGGTCATAAAAGCGCGGATTGGGCACCATGCCGGCCAGCCGCGCCGCCTGTTCCGGCCCGAGCTGGGCGGCACTGACGTTGAAATAATGGCGCGCTGCCGCCTCGGCGCCAAACACACCGTTGCCCCACTCGATCACGTTCAGATAGACCTCGAAAATCCGTCGCTTGCTCCACAGGTTTTCCAGCATCAGCGTGATGATCGCCTCCTCGGCCTTGCGGAAATACGACTTGCTCGGCGTCAGGAACAGGTTTTTTGCCAGTTGCTGACTGATGGTCGAGCCGCCGGCGACGAAACGCCCCTTCTTCTGGTTCTTTTCCAGCGCTTTTTGCATGCCTTCCCAGTCGAAGCCTTCATGATCGACGAACTTGGCATCTTCGGCAGCAATGATGGCCCGCTTCAGATGAATCGAAATCCGCTCATAAGGCACCCATTGCTGCTTGAGCTGGGCATTGGGAACTTTCTGGCGCAACTCGGCCAGGCGGATTTCCATGAAACGGGTTTCGCCGGGATTGACCCAGCCCCAAAGCAGCACCCAGCCGAGTAGCCAGAGCTGCCAGACCAGAAACAGCCCGATCAGCCCGAGCACCGACCATTTCAGCCAACGGCTGACGCGCTTCATCCGGCCAGTTGGGCGCGCAGGTCGGCGAGCACCGGCGTGGTTGGCGGCCGCACGCCACGCCAGACGAAGAAGGCCTCGGCCGCCTGCTCGACCAGCATACCCAGTCCGTCGGCACCGCGGGCCGCCCCTTGCTCCCGGGCGAGCTGAAGAAAGAGGGTTTCACCCTTGCCGTACATCATGTCGTAGGCCAGCGCCCCCGGCGCAAAGATACCCGGCGGCAGTGGCAGGCTGGCCCCGGCCAGACTGGCCGAAGTGGCATTGATTACCAGATCGAAACATTTGCCAGCAAGATCGGCAAAACTACCAGCATTTACCGGCTCGACGTCCGAAAATGCCGCCGCCAACAGCACCGCCTTGTCGGCGCTGCGATTGGCGATGAACAGCGAAATCGGCTTTTCCGCCAGCAGGGGCGCGATCACGCCGCGCGACGCACCGCCGGCGCCAAGCAGCAGGACACGCCGGCCGCCCAGCGAGTAGCCGAGATTGTGCGTGATGTCGTGGACCAGCCCGGCACCGTCGGTGTTGTCGCCAAAAATCTCGGCACCATTGAAGGCCAGCGTATTGACCGCGCCGGCTCGCGCTGCCCGCTCGGACAACCGCGTCGCCAGCCGAAAGGCCTCTTCCTTGAAAGGCACCGTGACATTCGCCCCCTTGCCGCCCGTCGCGACGAATTCGGCAACGGCCTGCGGGAACCCGTCGACCGGCGCCAGGCGGGCCTCGTAGACCATCTCCTGGCCGGCGCTTGCGGCAAAGGCCGCATGAATGGCCGGCGACTTGGAATGGGCAATCGGGTTGCCGAAGACTGCGTAGAGATCGCTCATTTGGCTGCCGTATTCAGGGCGTCGCCCTGCGTGAAATACCAGGTTCGGGCGAAGGAGAGCACGGACGCCCCGCCCAGCCCCTGCTTCGGAATCGCGCCGAAGGGGGCCGACATGCGGAGGATGCGCAGCGCCGCCTGATCGAGCACCTTGTGGCCGGACGACCGGGAAATTTCGGCGTTGTACAGGCTACCGTCCTCGGCGCTCAGTTCGACGAAGATGACGACCGCCCCGTAGAGCTTGCCGCGTGCCTCTTCCGGGTAATTCAAAGTGCCGACGCGCTCGATTTTCTGCTTCCAGGCATCGAGATAGGCCGCCAGCGCATATTCCTCGGTCCGCGCGCCGACGAATTTCTTGCGCGGCCGCTTGCTGTATTCGTCGGCCGTCTTGGCGATTTCACCTTCCAGCCTGGCCATCGCCCGGGCCGATTCGGCGAGGTCGAGACCGCTGACACTGGGTGCCGGCGAGGGCTGCTCGGCGGCCGTGTTGGCGGCGGCGACGTTGCGCAGACTCCGGGCCTGGGTCAGCAGCTTCTGCTGGGCGGTTTCCAGTTCCTGCACGCGGCGCTGCATCTGCTGGATGGCATCGCCTTCGGTTTGTTGCTGGGTTGGCGGCAGAGGGGTCTTGGCCCGGCGGTTCTCGTCGGTATTGCCGCCGCCGTCCAGGCTGGACTGGGCCAAGGCCTGAGCGTCGGCGGGTTTGCGGGCCGACTTGGCATTGACCAGGATGATGTCCATGGCCTTTTCGCGGAAGGCCTTGGAGGTATCCGGAAACTGGAAGTGCAGCGCCAGTAGCAGAGCATGGAAAAGCACGGAAATGCCGATGGCGATCCACAGCCGGCGATCCGTCCCGATCACCGGCAAGGGGCGCAAGGGCGCCTTTTTCTTCACTCCGCCTCCTCCGTGGATTCCTCCACGGCTTCGGCTTGATCGGTGGCGCCGAGCAGGTTGAGGAAACGGCAGGCAAGTTCGGGCGCCAGCAGATCGATGTTTTCGAGCGCCAGGCGGACGCGCTGACCAGGCGCCAGATCGGCCGGCAGCGACGGCACGCGCAACAGCACCGGCAGATGATCGAGCTTGACGCTCTGCTCGCGGCGCACGGTGGCGTCGATTTCGGTCAGCCCATGCTGCTGCAGCCAGCGCAGGCACCAGTAACGCTCCATCTGGCGCTGGAAATCGGCGTAGGCGCTGTAAGTCAGCTCGAAATCGCGCATCGCGGCGAACAATTCCGCGGATTTCTGGGCAAAAGCGGGGGTTTCACCCTGCAAACAGGCGATCAACTGCCATTGATTGACCATGTCGCAATAGCGGCGCAGCGGCGAGGTCATCCAGGCGTATTGCGGCACGCCGAGGCCTTCGTGCGGCAGCGGCGAGGTCGTCATGCGGACCTTGCCCTGGGTTTGCGCCCGGTACAGGCAGGCGATGTTCTTCTCGGCGAGCAGGCCGCCCCAGGTCGAGTTGGCGACGATCATCAGCTCGGCGACCAGCTTGTCGAGCGGGCTGCCGCGCTTGCGTTCGGTGATCTCGACGATGCAATGGTCCGGATCGGCCAGATCGCCGACGATGGCGAAGTTGTAGTCGTTGATGCCCTGCATGGCCGAGGGCTTGCCGCGCCGGCCTTCGCAGGCATTGGCGAAGTGCCAGAGGTGGACCAGTTCATCCTTGAACGGCTGGTCGGGCAAGGGGCCGTTGATGGTTTCGGCGTTGAACCAGGGTTCGATTTCGTGATGGCGCAGGTTGGCGGCGATGTGCACCATTTCCAGCCGCGATTCGTGGCTGAGGATCTCCAGCGATTCATTGACCGTCAGGTAGAGCGACACGGCCGGACAATCGACGCCGCCGGCCAGCGTGTAGTTCTGGACCACGGCATCGGGCAGC
>CAIXSK010000162.1 GCA_903922075.1 uncultured beta proteobacterium
AGGCGTGGCCGTTGATCCACATCGGAATGGCCTGCGGGCCGTCGGGGGCAAATTCCATGCTCAAGCTCTCTTTCTTGCAGAATATTGTTCGTGAAACGTCCGGGCGGAGGATACCGGCAAATCGCGCCCGGCGGTCCACTCGGGAAGCAGCCCGAAAACGCGGATGCGACCTTGGCCGTCAGCCAGCCAGTCGAGGTAGCGGGCGGCGCGGCGGGCCAGCCAGCGATAGAGCGCCGGCCGGGCGGCCAGCCAGCCCCAGGCCTTCAGCGCCAAGCGCTCCGACCACGGGCGCCGGCGGCGCACGACCTGCTCTTCGCGCAGGCGGTGCATCAGGTCGGGCAGCGGGATGTCCACCGGGCAGACGCTGCCGCACTGGTTGCAGCCGGTGGTCGCATGCGGCAGGTCGAGGGCGTTGTCGAGGCCGGTCAGCAACGGCGTCAACACCGAGCCCATCGGGCCGGGATAGACCCAGCCATAGGCGTGGCCGCCGAGCGAAAAATAGACCGGGCAATGGTTCATGCAGGCGCCACAGCGGATGCAGCGCAGCATTTCTTCGTAGGGCGAACCGAGCAGCTTGGCGCGGCCGTTGTCGACCAGGATGAAGATGGTTTTCTCCGGGCCGTCATGGTCGCCGTCGCGTTTGGTACCGGTCAGCAGCGAGACGTAATTGGAGATCGCCTGGCCGGTCGCCGAGCGCGGCAGCAGGCGCATCAGCGTCGCAAAATCCTCCAGCGTCGGGACCAGCTTCTCGATGCCGGTGATCACGACATGGACCCGGGGCAGCGTCGTCACCATCCGGCCGTTGCCTTCGTTGGTGACCAGCGCCGCCGAGCCGGTTTCGGCGATCAGGAAATTGGCGCCGGAAATACCCATTTCGGCGCTCAGGAAATGCTGGCGCAGCACGGCGCGCGCTTCCCGCGCCAGATCGGGAATGTCGGCCGAGGTGCGCGTTTCGATCGGCCGGCCGTGCTCTTTCGCAAACAAGGCTTCAACCTCGCCGATGGTCTTGTGCACGGCCGGGGCGATGATGTGCGAGGGCTTCTCGCCGGCCAGCTGGACGATGTACTCGCCGAGATCGGTCTCCACCGGCCGGATGCCGGCGGCGGCCAGCGCCGCGTTGAGGTCGGCCTCCTCGGACAGCATCGACTTGGATTTGGTCGCCTTGGTCACGCCTTCACGTTGCGCAATGTCAACGACCAGCCGGGCCGCCTCGGCGCCGTCGCGCGCCCACAGCACCTCGGCGCCGCGCGCCTTCGCCCGTTCCTCGAAGATTTCCAGCCAGACGTCGAGGTCGGACAAAATTCGATTTTTGATGTTTTTTGCCGCCGACCGTAGCATTTCGAATTCCAGGCCGTCCTCGGCCAGGCTGTCCATGCCCTTGCGCCGCTTGGCGACGAACAGCGGCCGCGCCTTGCGCAGGGCGCCCTGGAGCACGACATCCTTGAGCTTTTCCCCGGCCCGCGCATGGAAGCGCATCGCCTGCCAGGTGCGCACCCGGTCCATCAGGATTCGCTCCCGCCGGCCAGCACTTCGGCGATGTGCAGCACGCGGGTCGTTTCGTCGCCCCGACGGCGCAAACGGCCTTCGATATTGAGCAGGCAGCCGAGATCACCGCCGACCACGGCATCGGCTCCGGCGGTGGCGATGGCATCGCACTTGCGGTCGACGATGCGCGTCGAAATGTCGGCGAACTTGACCGAGAAGGCGCCGCCAAAGCCGCAGCACTCCTCGCAGTCGGCCATCTCCTTCAGCGTCAGCCCGCGCACCCTGACCAGCAACTCGCGCGGCTGGTCCTTGACGCCCAGCCCACGCAGGCCCTTGCAGGAATCGTGGTAAGTCACCGTGCCGTCGAATCCGCCCGGCACCGCCTCAAGCCTGGCCACCTCGCTCAGGAAGCAGGTCAATTCATGGGTCCGTGCCGCCAGCGCCCGGGCGCGCGGCGCCCAGTCAGGGTCGTCGGCCAGCAGTTTCGGATAGACGTTACGAATCTGGTCGGTGCAGGAACCGGAAGGAATCACCACGGTGTCGTAGGC
>CAIXSK010000163.1 GCA_903922075.1 uncultured beta proteobacterium
CATCAGCCCAGTACACATATAGCGGGACTCAAGTCGTGGCGAGGTGGTCGCCAGATTCCCAGGAAATCGCTACCGTCCAAAGGGATTCGTTCGTCTTCTATGCGGCGTCGGCCATGGAAAAGCGCCAGACCATCGAGTTGCAATACGCCTCGGATATCGCTTACGCCCCAGATGGCAGGTTACTGGCACTTGGGTCATGGAGTTCTGGGATGCTCATGGAACGTAGCCTGACGCCCATCATATAGGGCAGCCCGCCAGCTTTGCTGTCAGGCTGCCACTGACCTCTGTCGTTCTTGAACGCCCGCTTTCGCAACGCTGTAAGGTCTACTAAGGGTCGATAGCAGGCTTCAGGACCCAAAGCACCGACCAAATGCTACGGTCGCTCCGAAAAACCGCGATTAAACGGGTCAGCTTGGATTTAAATTTTGGTTGCTGTCATCCGAAACCAATTGCTACGGTCGCCTCGAAAAAACGGGCAAAAATGAAATTGGTGGCGGTCGCGTGACCTAAACCGTCGGCAACCGATAATCCGCGAACTGCTCACGCAGCTTGTTCTTCTGCATCTTGCCGGTGGCGCCCAGCGGGATGCTGTCGACAAAGACCACATCGTCCGGCGTCCACCATTTCGGAATTCTGCCCTCGTAGAAGCCGAGCAGTTCCTCGCGGCTGACTTCGTGGCCGGGTTTTTTGACGACGACGAGCAGCGGCCGTTCGTCCCATTTCGGGTGTCGGGCCGCGATGCAGGCGGCCATGGCGACGGCCGGGTGGCCCATGGCGATGTTCTCCAGGTCGACCGAGCCGATCCACTCGCCGCCGGACTTGATGACGTCCTTGCTGCGGTCGGTGATGTGCATGTAGCCGTCGGCGTCGATGTTGGCGACGTCGCCGGTCGGGAACCAGCCGTCGATCAGCGGGCCGCTGCCTTCCTCCCGGAAATAGCGCGACAGCACCCAGTGGCCTTTGACCAGCAGTTCGCCGGAGGAGTCGCCGTCCCAGGGCAGTTCGCCACCCTCGGGGGCGACGACTTTGATGTCCACGCCGGGCAGGACGCGGCCCTGCTTGGCCTGCAGGGTCAGGCGCTGGTCGTCGGTCAGCGCCTGGTGCTTGGCCTTGAAGCTGCCGGCCGTGACGCAGGGGCTGGTTTCGGTCATCCCCCAGCCGTGGATGACATGCACGCCATGGGTTTTCTCGAATTTCTCGATCATCGCCGGCGGGCAGGCGGCACCGCCGATGATCGTGCGCTTCAGCGTCGAGAAGCGCGCGGCATTTTGTTCCAGGTGGGTGAGCAGGCCTTGCCAGATGGTCGGCACGCCGGCGGCGAAGCTGACCTTTTCGGCTTCGATCAGCTCGTACAGCGACTTGCCGTCGAGCGCCGGGCCGGGAAAGACCAGCCGGGCGCCGGTCAGGCAGGCCGAATAGGGCAGGCCCCAGGCGTTGACGTGGAACATCGGGACGACCGGCAGAATGCTGTCGCTAGCCGACAGGTTGAACGAATCCGGCAGGGCGCTGGCGTAGGCGTAAAGCAGCGTCGAGCGATGGCTGTAGAGGACGCCTTTGGGGTTGCCGGTGGTGCCCGAGGTGTAGCACAGCGCGGCCGCGGAATTCTCGTCGAAGCTCGGCCAGGCGAAGTCGTCGTCGCTGCCGGCGATCCAGTCCTCGTAGCACTCCAGGCCGGGGATGCTGCTCTGGGCCGGCATCTGCGCCCGGTCGGCCAGGGCGACGAAGGCCTTGATGGTTTTGACGCGGGTGGCGATGTTCTCGACCAGCGGCAGAAAGCTCAGGTCGAAGAAGAGCACGCCGTCTTCGGCATGGTCGGCCAGATAGACGACCTGGTCGGGGTGCAGGCGCGGGTTGATGGTATGCAGGATGCCGCCGGCGCCGGATACGGCGTAGTACAGCTCAAGGTGGCGATAGCCGTTCCAGGCCAGCGTGGCGATCCGGTCGGAAGCCTTCATGCCGCGGCGGGCGAGGGCCTTGGCCAGGCGCCGGCTGCGGGCGGCCAGCTGGCGATAGGTCGTCCGGTGAAGATCGCCCTCGACGCGGCGCGAGACGATTTCCTGTTCGCCGTGGTGGCGTTCGGCATGCCGTAGCAGCGATGAAATCAGCAGCGGCATGGTCATCATGGAGCCGAGCATGTTGTTCCCCTCGATCGCGACCTGATGGCGGTGACGATACAACGAGGATTGCCGGATGTCATCAGGCGGAAGAGCCTTGCTTGGGATCGTCGCGGGTGCTCAGAGAATAGGTGTTCTTTCTCTCGAATTATTGCCCTGCCCGAAATGACTACGCCTCCAGTCTGACAAGCCCCTGATCACCTTTCCTGTCGAAGTGGAAAGCCGGTGCCGGGTTTTTTCCCGGTCTTCGGGCGATGAAATATTCAAGTATCTGTAAACAAACACGATTATTTTCTGGTCCGCTTGTTGCTGATATAGGCGCCAATAAAACGATTGCCAGATCCCCAGCAGAGAGGCGTGTCGGTCGGTGACCGATGTGAAAGCAAAAAAAGGGGAGATCCATGGCCAACCAAAATCTGATTTCGCTGGAACAGGATGAGCGCATCGAGGCAGCTGCCGCGCGTTTGTCGATGAGCCGGCGCGAGTTCCTGCAATTCTGCGCCGCGCTGGCGACGACACTGGGCCTGCCGCAAGGGGCGGATGCCGCAGTCGCCGAGGCGGTCGCCAGCAAGAAGCGGCCGAGCGTCATCTGGCTGCATTTCCAGGAATGTACCGGGTGCACCGAGTCCATCCTGCGCGCCGAGCACCCGACGCTGGAGAAGCTGATCCTCGACGTCATTTCGCTCGACTACCACGAGACGCTGTTCGCGGCGGCCGGCCACCAGGTCGAGGCCGCCCGCAAGACGGCGATGGCCGAGAACAAGGGCAAGTACGTGCTGGTCGTCGAAGGGGCGATTCCGACCAAGGATGGCGGTGTCTACTGCAAGATCGGCGGCAAGACGGCGATTGAGTTGCTGAACGAATGCGCCGCCGACGCGGCGGCGGTGATCGCCATCGGCTCCTGCGCCTCGTGGGGCGGCATGCCGTCGACGATTCCGTCGATTCCCGGGGCGACCTCCAGCCCCACCGGGTCGAGCGGCGTGGCCCAGGTCCTCGGCAAGCCGGTGGTGACCATCCCCGGCTGCCCGCCCAATCCGTACAACTTCCTGTCCACGGTCGTCCATTTCCTGACCTTCGGCGCCCTGCCGGCGGTCGATGACAAGGGCCGGCCGAAATTCGCCTATTCCCGCCTGATCCACGAAAACTGCGAGCGCCGCGCCCACTTCGACGCCGGCCGCTTCGCCATGGAATTCGGCGACGAAGGTCACCGCAAGGGCCACTGCCTGTACAAGCTGGGCTGCAAGGGGCCGGAAACCTACGCCAACTGCTCGGTGATCCTGTTCGGCGATGCCGGCGCCGGCACCTGGCCGGTCGCTTGCGGCCACCCCTGCATCGGCTGCACCGAGCAGGGCGTCGGCTTCCAGAAGCCGATCCACACCGTCGCCAAGCTGAAGAACATCGAGCCCTCCGCCTTCCTGCCGCGCATCGTCGAGGAAAAGGGCGTCGGCGCGACGCTCGGCTCGGCCGCCGTGCTGGCCGCCGTGGCCGGTGCTGCGGCCGGGGCCGGGGCGATGGTCGCCAAGTATCTCGTCTTGTCGCACAAGGCCGAGCAGATGGAAGAAGCGAAGAAGTCCGGCGAAAAAACGGAGGTCTGAGATGGCCACACGACGTGATTTCCTGAGGGGCTGCCTGGCCGGAGGCGCAGCGGC
>CAIXSK010000164.1 GCA_903922075.1 uncultured beta proteobacterium
AGGCGCAGGCCGGCGACCGGCGTTTCGGAACCGCGGATAAAACGTTGAACGGCCTTAACGGCAGCGGGGGTCAGATTGATCATGGCGATTCTCCCAAGGGTTGATGGCTGACTCATCGCAAGGGGCGTGCCACGCGGCCAATAAATATTTAATCGCTATTTTTCAACGATTTACCGTGTATTTCGACAGACGCCTGTTTTGTCGTGTTTGCGACAAAAGCAGAACTGAAACATTGGCACGCTATTTTTCCTCCCGGATGGGCAGGGAACCAAAGCCCGGTGACGGTGATCTATCACTTGCCAAGATGCTTG
Source organism: uncultured beta proteobacterium (assembly GCA_903922075.1). Classification (GTDB taxonomy): domain Bacteria; phylum Pseudomonadota; class Gammaproteobacteria; order Burkholderiales; family Rhodocyclaceae; genus Azonexus. The sequence goes on from CAIXSK010000164.1 coordinate 312, forward strand.
CGCCACGGCATTCTCCGCGGCCCTGTCCTGGCAATCGGCGATACACGGTGTTTTCCGGAGGCCTGCAGGTACGGTCCCTGCTAATACAGGTTAAAGCAACGATAGCGACAACAAATGACAGCCCCCTGGCAGAAAACCTTCCGCGCCTTCGCCGGCCCGGGCATCGACCACCCGTCCGACAGCATGCGGGTGAGCGACGACGAGGCCGCGGCCCGGCTGGCCGAATTCGGGCGACTTGAATGGTCGGCGCCGGTGTATGTCGGTGCTGGCCGCCATGCCGGCTATACGATCCATCACGCCCGCGACGCCTGCATCACGGCCTTGTTCGATGGCGACGGGGTCGTCGGTTTCTATGCCGGCTCCTACCTGTGGCTTGCCCGCGAACATCGCGGCATCGGGCTGTCGACACCGCTGATTCTGGCGGCGGCCGAGCAGCGAGGCGGTACGGTTCTGCCGCCCGGCGTCGTGATGCAGGGTTATTGCCGGGCCGGACTGGTTGCCCACCGGACGGCGCATCGCCACGCCGTCACAACGGCCATCGCAGCCGGCTTGCCGGTGGCGGCCGATGTGCGCCACGACTATCCGGCCGGCAAAGCCGCTGGCCGTTCCGCCCGGCTCCTCGCTGCCAGCGGCGGACTCGCCGGCTGATACCCGCCACGATCAGGCGACGGCCAGCCTTTCCCGCAGCCGCGGCACGGCCCAATCGACGAAGGCGCGGATGCGCGGCGACAACAGCCGGCTGTGCGGATAGACCAGGCTGACCTCGATCGGCGGTAACTGCCAGTCGGGCAGCACGCGCAGCAGCTGGCCATCGGCTTCCAGGTCGCGCACCTGGTAGCCGAGAAAGCGGCCGCAGCCCAGGCCCTTGCGACAGGCGTCGAGGGCGACATCGACCTGGTTGGCGGCAAAGACATCGGTGACGTTGATGCGCTGCGTTTCGTTGCCGTGGGCGAAGGTCCAGTCATTGCCGTCGCTGAGCGCCGTGAAGCGGATGACCCGGTGCTCCGCCAGGTCGCGCGGGTGCTGCGGCACGCCGTGGCGGGCCAGATAGTCCGGGCTGGCGCAGACGATCCGGCCGGTGCTGCCGAGCGGAATGGCGACCAGCGACGAATCGGGCAGGGGGGCGATGCGGATGGCCAGATCGATGCCTTCTTCGAGCAGGTCGATGACCCGGTCGAGCAGCAACAGTTCGGCGCGCATCTCCGGGTAGGCGGCGAGAAAATCGGTGACCACCGGCGCCACATGCAGGCGCCCGAACATCACCGGCGCGGTGATCGCCAGCCGGCCGGACGGCGTCAGGCGACGGTCGGTCAGCGCGTTTTCCGCCTCTTCGAGCTCGGCCAGCAGGTGGCGGCAGCGTTCGAAATATTCGCGCCCTTCGTCGGTCAAGGCGATGCGGCGCGTCGTTCGGTTGAGCAGGCGCACGCCGAGTTCCTGTTCGAGCGCCGCCAGGCTACGCACCACCGCGGTCAGCGAAATGCCGAGCCGCTCAGCCGCACCGGTCAGGCTGCCGGCATCGACGATGCGGACGAAAGTGGTCATCGCCTTGAATTTGTCCATGGATCGATATTAAACCGATAAACGCACCAATTAAATGCGATCGTGTCTATTTATTGCCTGGATCGAATCTATCACCATGGCATTGTCACAAGAAAAGCGGAGTCGCCATGTCAGGACATTTTGCCAAGCTCGCCTACACCCCCGGCGTGCGCGCCATGCAGCGGCACTACAACGGTTACGAGGCCTCTGCCGGCGGTAGCGAAATCGCCGACCTGGGGCGGCGCGAACGCCAATTCATCGCCGACCGTAACAGCTTTTACCTGGCCACGATCAGCGCCACCGGCTGGCCGCACGTCCAGCACCGGGGCGGCGCGACCGGCTTCCTCAAGGTGCTCGACGCCACCACGCTGGCCTTCGCCGACTATGGCGGCAACCGGCAGTTCGTCAGCGTCGGCAACCTGCAGGACAACCCGCGCGCCGCGCTGATCCTGATGGATTACCCGAACCGCCGGCGTCTGAAGATACTCGGCAGCGTCGACGTGCTCGCCGCGGCATCCGCCGATCCGCAAATGCTGGCTGCAGTCAGTAGCCCCGGCGAGCCAGCCGCCGAGCGGGTCATGGTCATCCATGTCGCCGCCTTCGACTGGAACTGCTCGCAGCACATCACCCCGCGTTACACCGAAAGCGAACTGGCCGAAAGTGGCCTGACGCTGACAGAATCCCACCCACGCCAAGGAGCGCAG
>CAIXSK010000165.1 GCA_903922075.1 uncultured beta proteobacterium
ATCGCCCGGATGCAGCCGATCCAGCGCCATGTCGATGGCCTTGAATTCGCCGGTGATGGCATCGACGCGCTTGGCACGCCGGGCGTTGGCCAGACCATCGCGCAGCAGGCCGATGACCTCGCCGTCTTCGCGGCCGCGCTGGCAGGCGTCCTGGGAGAGAACGACGTCGTCGAAGGCGTCGCCGAGGATTTCGGTCTGCTGGCGGATGTCCTCGTCGCGGCGGTCGCCGGCGCCGCTGATCACCACCGAGCGGCGGACCGCCGGCATGTTGTCGATGGCCTTGACCAGTGCCTGGATGGCGTCCGGGTTGTGGCCGTAGTCGGCGATCAGCGTGGCACCCTGGTAGTCGAAGACATTGAAGCGGCCGGGGGCGGTCATCGCGTCGCTGACGAAATTGGCCAGCGCGTTTTCGATGACCGGCCACTCGTAGCCCAGCGCCCAGCCGGTGGCGGCGGCGGCCATGGCGTTCTCGATCTGGAAGCCGATGGTGCCGTTGCGGGTCAGCGGCACGTTGGCCAGCGGAATGCGGTATTTCTTGCGGCCTTCGCCGAAGACAAGCGCGTCGCGCTCGACATAGACGACGCGCTTGCCCTGGGTGCGGTGGGTGGCCAGCACGTGGTGGTTGCGGTCGCGGGCGAAGAAGATGACGTCGCCCGGGCAGTGGTTGGCCATCGCGGCGACGATCGGGTCGGTGGCATTGAGTACCGCGGTGCCTGCCGGTGAAACGTTCTCGACGATGACCCGCTTGACCACGGCCAGTTCGTCGACGGTGGTGATGTAGTTGAGGCCGAGGTGGTCGCCGATGCCGATGTTGGTGACCACGGCGACGTCGCACATGTCGAAGCCGAGGCCTTCGCGCAGCACGCCGCCACGGGCGGTTTCGAACACGGCGGCGTCGACGTCGGGGTGCATCAGCACATTGCGGGCGCTGCGCGGGCCGGAGCAGTCGCCGGTGTCGATGCGCTTGCCTTCGATGTAGATGCCGTCGGTGCTGGTCATGCCGACGCGCAGGCCGTTCGATTCGAAGATGCGGCCGATCAGGCGGCTGGTCGTCGTCTTGCCGTTGGTGCCGGCGATGGCGACGACCGGGATGCGGGCATTGTCGCCATCCGGGAACATCATGCCGACGATGGCTTCGCCGACCGCGCGGCCCTTGCCGAAGGAGGGGGCAAGGTGCATGCGCAGGCCGGGGGCGGCGTTGACTTCGACGATGCCGCCACCCTGCTCTTCGAGCGGCTTGTGCATGGTGTCGCAGACGACGTCGATACCGGCGATGTCGAGGCCGACGGTTTGCGCCGCAGCGACGGCGGCGGCGGCCAGTTCGGGATGGACGTCGTCGGTGACGTCGGTGGCGCTGCCGCCGGTGGACAGATTGGCGTTGTTGCGCAGCACGACGCGGACGCCGCGTGGCGGCACGGTGTCGGCGGTGTAGCCCTGCTCGGCGAGGCGGGCGAGGGCGATTTCGTCGAAGCGGATCTTGGTCAGCGAGGTGGCATGGCCATCGGAACGGCGCGGGTCGCTATTGACGATGTCGACCAGTTGGCGGATGGTGTGCGTGCCGTCGCCGATGACCAGCGGCGGGTCACGGCGGGCGGCGGCGATCAGCTTGTCGCCGATGACCAGCAGGCGCCAGTCGTGGCCGGGCAGGAAACGCTCGACCATGATGTCGTCGCGGAACTCGATGGCGACGCGGTAGGCCTTGCGGACCTGTTCCTCGCTGGTCAGGTTGACCGAAATGCCCTTGCCCTGATTGCCGTCCTGCGGCTTGACGACGACCGGCAGGCCGACTTCGAGCGCCGCCACCCAGGCGTCGTCCTCGTCCTCGACCGGGCGGCCGTAGGGCACGGCAACGCCGGAAGCGTGCAGCAGCTTCTTGGTCAGTTCCTTGTCCTGGGCAATCGATTCGCCGATGGCACTGGTGAAGCTGGTTTCGGCGGCCTGGATGCGCTTCTGCTTGCTGCCCCAGCCGAACTGGACCAGGCTGCCCTG
>CAIXSK010000166.1 GCA_903922075.1 uncultured beta proteobacterium
CATGGGGGTTCTCCGTTGGTGCTGTTTGTGCCGAATTGCAGCGATTATCTCAGTTTTTACGCCAATGCCTCGCAACGCCGACACAGAAGGTCGCCCAACGGAAAGTTTGTAGGGGTTCGTGTTTCGCTGCCAGGGGCCGGGTCGCCGGCTGAGCGTTGGCGACAATAGAAGGCCCCTAGGGTTATACGCCGAACTAGGGGCCTTGCCAGAAGCTAATTCCAACTACCGTCCACGCGCCCACTCAGTAGAGTGTTTCAGCCAAGTGCCTGGATCTCTCGATTTAGCTTGCTGGTTACCATTAGGCTACGCGAGCGTCGAGGAGTTCCGAAAAATCGCTTGCTTCACCGCAGGATGGGGCCGCCTCAGGCAAACCAGCGCAGGAAGGCGGCGGCCGACAGGGCGCTCGCCGCCAAACCGACGAGGCCGCTCCAGACATGACGGCGGCGCGTGGCGGACCAGGCGCCGGAGAACTTGAGGAGGAGCATGGCCAGTAGCAAGCCGGCCGTCGCGCAACTCACCTTGATCACCAGGGCGGCGACGGCAACCCCGTGAAGATCGGGGAACTGCCCGTACCAGGCCAGGCTGATCAGCCCGAATCCGGCGCCGCTGGCTGCCTGCAATGCCCAGCCGGCCAGCACCAGCCAGACCAGGCCCGTCGCTTGCCCCGGGGCGCGGCGCTGGGTTACCCAGCCGGCCACGGCACCGCCGGTCACCGCCACGGCGCCGAAATTGTGCGCCAGTTGAACCAGCGCGTAGGCCAGATTTTGCGGATCCACGTCAGGCGATCATTCGACCTTCACCTTGATGCATTTTTCGATGCCGATCGGCGTGTGGTTCTTGTTGACTACCTTGATGCACAGTTCGTGTGCGCCCGGTGCCAGTGAGGCCAGGGTGTAACTGCCCTTCAGTTGGCGCAGTACGGCGATTTCCTTGCCGTCGACATAAAGGTGGGTGTGATCGCCTTTCGGGCCTGGAGTGACGTCGTAGCTGATCCGGTTCTCGGCCATCGCGTCAAGTTTTGCACCGTCGGCCGGCGAAACGATCGTTACTGCACCGGCGTCAGCCAGCGCCCCGAAGGGGAAGGCGACCAGCGCCAGCAGCGTCCACAGGGAGTGCTTGTTCATGGGATTCTCCTCGCGAGTTGGAGCGGCGAAAACGCGACGGAGCGTCGTGTCTGCGCTAAGCAGTCGACATGTCAGGTCGCTATTTGTTCAACAACGCGCGAGCTACATGCATCACAGCCAGCAAAAAGGCGGCCTTGCAGCTGCCTTTTTGATATTTGCCGATTTTTCAGGCCGACCGCGCCCCGAAGGAAGTCCCCTTGGGGGATAGCATTTACTTCCGCAGCTTGGCGAAAGCACTTGCCATGGCATTGCCGGCCGGTGGCGGGGTGTTGTGGCGGATTTGCTGGCGGTTGACCGGGGCGCCGCGCTGGGCACCGGCCTCAGCGCCGCGGCCTTTGCACGGTTCGTCGCCCATGCGCATGGTCAGGGCGATGCGCTGGCGTTGCAGGTCGACTTCCAGCACCTTCACCTTGACCACCTGGCCGGCCTTGACGACGTCGTGCGGATCCTTGACGAAGGTGTTGGACAGCGCCGAGACGTGCACCAGGCCGTCCTGATGGACGCCGATGTCGACGAAGGCGCCGAAGGCGGCGACGTTGGTGACGACACCCTCCAAAATCATGCCCGGGCGCAGGTCGCCGACCTTTTCGACGCCGTCGGCGAAGGTCGCCGTCTTGAATTCGGGGCGCGGGTCGCGGCCGGGTTTTTCCAGTTCCTTGAAGATGTCCTGGACGGTCGGCAGGCCGAAGCGTTCGTCGGTGTATTTGCTGGCGTTCAGGCCTTTCAGGGCGCGGCTGTCGCCGAGGATTTCCTTGATCGGCTTCTTCAGGTCGACGATGATTTTTTCGACCACCGGGTAGGCTTCCGGGTGCACCGAGGAGGCGTCGAGCGGGTTGTCGCCGTTCGGCACGCGCAGGAAGCCGGCGGCCTGTTCGAAGGTCTTGTCGCCGAGGCGCGGCACCTTCTTCAGGTCGTCGCGCGAGCGGAAGGCGCCGTGGGCGTCGCGGTAGCTGACGATGTTGCCGGCCAGCCCGGCGTTGAGGCCGGAAATGCGGGTGAGCAGCGGGACCGAGGCGGTGTTGACGTCGACGCCGACGGCGTTGACGCAGTCTTCAACGACCGCGTCGAGGTTGCGCGCCAGCTTGGTCTGCGAGACGTCGTGCTGGTACTGGCCGACGCCGATCGATTTCGGCTCGATCTTGACCAGTTCGGCCAGCGGATCCTGCAGGCGGCGGGCGATGGAGACGGCACCGCGGATCGAGACGTCGAGGTCGGGGAATTCCTTGGCCGCCAGTTCGGAGGCGGAATAGACCGAGGCGCCGGCTTCGGAGACGACGATCTTCTGCAGCCGCGCTTCCGGGTAGCGCTTCATGACGTCCTGGACCAGCTTGTCGGTTTCGCGGCTGGCCGTGCCGTTGCCGATGGCGACCAGGCTGACCTGGTGCTTCGAAGCGAGGCGGGCGATGGTCGACATGCTGCCGTCCCAGTCGCAGCGAGGTTCGTGCGGGTAGATGGTGGCGGTGTCGAGC
>CAIXSK010000167.1 GCA_903922075.1 uncultured beta proteobacterium
GGTGGCCGGCGCGGCGCGCATTCGCGTCAGCTTCCAGGTCGATGCCGACGGCCTGTTGTCAGTGACTGCACGTGAGCAAACGACCGGCGTCGAATCGAGCATCACCGTCAAGCCATCCTACGGCCTGTCCGACGACGAGATCGCCGGCATGCTCAAGGATTCGATGGACCATGCCAAGGATGACGCCATGGCCCGGGCGCTGAAGGAAGCGCAGGTCGAGGCGCAACGGATGATCGAGGCGACCGAAGCGGCGCTGGCCGAAGATCAGCACCTGCTCAACGAGGCGGAGACCACCAAGATCAGGACAACGATTGCCAAGCTGGCTGAAACGATGGCCGGCGACAATCGCCGGCTGATCAACATCGCCATGGACGACCTTGGTTTCGAGACCCAGGCCTTCGCCCATCGCCGCATGGACCAAAGCATCAAGAAAGTGCTGTCCGGCCGCAAGGTCGACGACATCAAAGTTGGCGAAGAGGGAGAAAAGGCATGACCCAAATCATCGTGCTGCCGCACGTCGAATTGTGCCCGGACGGTGCGGTGATCGACGCCGAAGAAGGCAAGTCGATCTGCGAGAACTTGCTGGCCAACGAGATCGAACTCGACCACGCCTGCGAAATGTCCTGCGCCTGCACGACCTGCCACGTCATTGTGCGCGAGGGTTTCAACTCGCTGGAAGCCGCCGAGGACATCGAGGAAGACCTGCTGGACAAGGCCTGGGGGCTGGAACCGAACTCCCGTCTCGGTTGTCAGGCCATTGTCGGGACGACCCCGTTGACGGTCGAAATTCCGAAATACAGCATCAACATGGCGAAGGAGGGCCACCGCAAATGAAATGGACCGACATCAACGACATCGCCATCGAACTGAGCGATGCCCATCCGGCTGTCGACCCGCTGAAGATCAATTTCGTCGATCTGCGCGACTGGGTCATGGCCTTGCCCGATTTCAACGACGATCCCAAGCACTGTGGCGAAAAGATTCTCGAAGCCATCCAGCAGGCCTGGATCGACGAAGTCGCCTGAATTGCGATGAAAAGCCGCGATCTCCCGGGGCGGGGAAGTCAGCTCAATGTGCTGGGCGGGCCGCTGCTGACCTGCAGCGACAAGCCGGTCACCGGATTTTTCCGCGACGGCTGCTGCAATACCTCGGAAGACGATTTCGGCAGCCATACCGTCTGCGTCGTGCTGACCGACGAATTCCTCGCCTACTCGAAAGCGGCCGGCAACGACCTGTCGACACCGCGCCCGGAATTCGATTTCCCCGGCCTCCAGGCCGGCCAGCGCTGGTGCCTGTGCGCCGCCCGCTGGGTCGAAGCCTGGCGCGCCGGCAAGGCACCCAAGGTTTCCCTGAATTCGACCAATCAGGCTGCCCTCGAAATCGTGCCGCTCGACTTGCTCAAGCAGCACGCGATCGACCTGCACTGAGATGGCACGCACCACCCCGGCCATTTTTCCGGAAGTGCCGGCCGACATCACCTGCGAAAACTGCTCGGCCTGCTGCTGCCAATTGGAAGTGATGCTGATGGAAGGCGACGATGTGCCGCGCCGATTTTCCACCCAGGACGACTGGGGCGGCTGGGTCATGAAGCGCCTGGACGACGGCTGGTGCGCCGCGCTCGACCGCGACACCATGCGCTGCACCATCTACGAGCGCCGGCCGGACAACTGCCGGGTGTTCGAAATGGGCGACAGCGACTGCCAGCGCGAGCGTAAGCTGTTCTATGCCCCCATCTGACACCGATCATTCATGTCCGAAAAACAAGCCAACAACCCGCTGCACGGCCTGACGCTGGAAGCCATCCTGACCCGGCTGGTTGCCCGTTACGGCTGGGCCGAACTGGGGCAGATCATCGAGATCCGCTGCTTTAACCTCGATCCGAGCATTTCGTCCAGTCTAAAATTCCTGCGCCGCACGCCATGGGCGCGGGAAAAAGTCGAGGCCCTCTACATTTCCACCGATTTCGATACGCCATGACCTACGAAGAGCACCTCGACGAAGTGACCACCCTGATCACCGAAAATTACGACGTTGCCGACCAGGCGGCGATCAAAATGGTCATGCGCGCCCAGGCCGACGATTTTTTCAGCGGCCACGACGACGATCCTTCGATCTGCACGCTGGACCGGGCGCACCTCGACGCCAAGGCCGTATACAAGAAATACAAGTAAGGTGCGCTCGACCCGTGCTACGGCTGCTGTCGCAAGGCTGAACGAACGCAGCGAAGGGCATCGCTACCTGATGGTAATGACCGGCGACGGCAAGTTCGTCCTGCGCGAACGACTGGATGGTGGCGATCAGGAAGTGATCGCGGCCAGCACGCTCGACGATTTCGTGCGTCTGGTCGATGCGACCGGGCCACAAAAGGTGCCGCACATGACGAAGAACGACGAAGCCTTCGCCAGGCAACTGACCAAGAAGCGCTGAACGCCTCCTGGCTTAATCGAACAGGTTTAGCAGCGAATCCAGGCCGCCGAAGTTGATCGCCACGTCGGCCTTGGCACGCGTCGCCGGCTTGGCGCGGAAGGCGACCGACAGGCCGGCCTGGGCCATCATCATCAGGTCGTTGGCGCCGTCGCCGCAGGCGATGACCCGCTCCTTTTTCAGACCCAGTTCGTCGGTCAGGCGGGCCAGGTGGTGGGCCTTGGCGGCGGCATCGACGATGTCGCCGACGACTCGGCCGGTCAGCTTGCCGCCGGAGATTTCCAGTTCGTTCGAGGTCGCGAAGTCGAAACCGAGTTCGATGCGCAGGCGCTCGGTGAAATAGGTGAAACCGCCGGACAGGATGGCGGTGCGCAAGCCGGCGGCCTGGCAGGCTTCGAGCAGTTCGCGGGCGCCGGGTGAAAGCAGCAGGCGTTCGCCGAAGACGCGGGCCAGCACGCGGGCATCCAGCCCGGCGAGCAGGGCCAGCCGGCGGCGCAGGCTTTCGCGGTAGTCGATCTCGCCGCGCATGGCGGCTTCGGTGACGGCGGAAACCTCGGCCTTCTTGCCGGCGAAGTCGGCCAGTTCGTCGATGCACTCGATGGTGATCAGCGTCGAATCCATGTCGAAACAGATCAGGCCGAAATCGGACAGCTTGCGGCCGGCTTCGACAAAGGCCCAGTCGAGCTTTTCCGCTTCGATCAGCGGGATCAGTGCCTCGAATTCAGCCGTCCGCCCGGCCTCCTTCAGGCAGACGACCTGCGGCGGCCGCAGTTCCACGGTCGACGCGCCGGTGGCGGCCAAAATGCGTTCGAGCAGGAAAGTGGGGAGGGCGCCGCCCTGGAGGATGAGGTTCATGGTGTGATTGAAACGGTGTGCGGAGGTTGGGAATTGGAATAAGGGTCGAAAATTGGGAAAATTAGGGTCTGACCCCTATTTACTTTGAGAGCTCATGGTCATGATGCGAGTGGTTTTGTGACTGTCCATGTGGAGAGTAGGTCAGGGTTCTCTACTGTTTCGCCCGTGCTTCTCAGAGAGTAGGCCCCAGGTTTTGCGGGAGAAACCGAATCGAGATTTGGGGGCATGAGCCAAGTTTCACCACTGCGCGCGCCCCGTAGGGAAATTTGCATGCCATCAGATGAAACTGCCTCAATTACACCGTGCATTTGGATTTGCTCTAGAAATGAGCCGTCGGGCGCGAGATAGGTAACCCCAACAAGGATGTATTTGCCGATATACGACTCTGCTAGAGCTTGGTCGAACTCAGGTTGTGCAGTGCTGCCGGTCCATTCGTACATGTTGGGCTCTAACGAATTGAATTGAGGGACACCCCGTCAGGGGCGAAGCCGTGAGCGCAGCGAGCGGTGTTCCCTCTAATGGCGCGTTCTACGACATGGAGTGCGGTGCCTTCGGAATACGCCTGTTTGAGCGGAAGGCCGGTAAAAAGCA
>CAIXSK010000168.1 GCA_903922075.1 uncultured beta proteobacterium
CTTGGCCTTGGTGGTGTAGGCGCCGGTGCACTCGAGCAGGATATCAACGCCGTGGCTGGCCCAATTGACGCCCTTCGGATCCTTGGTGGAGTAGAAAGCGACCTTCTTGCCATCGATGATGATGCAGTTTTCGCCTTCGGTTTCGACGCTGGTGCGGAAACGGCCGTGCGTGGTGTCGTACTTCAGCAGGTGGGCGTTGGTGGCCAGATCGCCGGCGGCGTTGATGGCGACCACTTCGAATTCATTCTGCAGACCTTGCTCGTAAATGGCGCGCAGCGTGCAGCGACCGATACGACCGAAACCATTGATTGCAACCTTGATAGCCATGAATTTCTCCTATTTTGTGAATCAGGACAACAGCGCCTTGGCCGTCTCGACGACGTTGGCGACGGTGAAACCGAACATGTCGAACAGCTGGCCGGCCGGTGCCGACTCGCCGAAGCGGTCGATGCCGATCACGGCGCCGTGCAGGCCGACGTACTTGCGCCAGAAGTCCGGGTGAGCGGCTTCGATGGCGATGCGCTTCTTGCAGCCGCCAAGGACGGAGGCCTTGTATTCGGCGCTCTGGCGGTCGAAAACGTTGGTGCAGGGCATCGAGACGACGCGCGTCTTGATGCCTTCGCCGGCCAGCGTGGCCTGGGCGTCGAGCGCCAACTTGATCTCGGAGCCGGTGGCAATGAAAGTGATCTGCGCTTCGCCATCGGCTTCGGACAGCACGTAACCGCCCTTGGCGATGTCGGCGTCGGCAACCTTCTGGGTCACGGTCGGCAGGTTCTGGCGCGACAGCGCGAGAATGCTCGGGCCATCCTTGCGGTCGACCGCAGCGGTCCAGGCAATGGCCGTCTCGGTCGCATCGGCCGGGCGCCAGACATCCAGGTTCGGGATGATGCGCATCGACGGGATGTGCTCGACCGGCTGGTGCGTCGGGCCATCTTCGCCGAGGCCGATGGAGTCATGGGTGTAAACCATGATCTGGCGCTGCTTCATCAGGGCCGCCATGCGGATGGCGTTGCGGGCGTAGTCGGAGAAGACCAGGAAGGTCGCGGTGTAGGGCACCAGCCCGCCGTGCAGCGCGATGCCGTTGGCGATGGCGGTCATGCCGAATTCGCGCACACCGTAGTAGCAGTAGTTGCCGCCTTCGGTGCGGGTGACGCCCTTGCTGCCCTTGACGAAAGTCAGGTTGGAACCGGCCAGGTCGGCCGATCCGCCAAAGATTTCCGGCACGGCCGGAACCAGTGCGGCGATGGCGTTCTGCGAAGCCTTGCGGGTGGCGATATTTTCGGCCTTCTCGCGGCAGGTGGCGATGTAGGCAGCCTTGGTGGCAGCCCAGTTGGCCGGCAGTTCGTTCTTGATGATACGGCGCTCGAACTCGGCGGCTTCGGCCGGGAAGGCGGCGCGGTAAGCGGCGAAACGATTGCTCCAGTTTTCCTCGAAGACGGCACCGGCCACCTTGCGGTCCCAGGCAGCGTAGATGTCAGCCGGGATTTCAAACGGGCCGTAGGTCCAGCCGATGTATTCGCGGGCAGCAGCAATTTCGTCCTTGCCGAGCGGTGCACCGTGGCAATCGTGCGAGCCTTGCTTGTTCGGCGAACCCGCGCCGATGGTCGTCTTGCAGCAGATCAGGCTGGGCTTGTCGGTAACCGCCTTGGCAGCGAGCAGCGCGCGTTCAATGGCATCGGAATCGTGACCATCGACGCCGGGGATGACGTGCCAGCCGTAGGCTTCAAAGCGCTTCGGCGTATCGTCGGTGAACCAGCCTTCAACGTGGCCGTCAATGGAAATGCCGTTGTCGTCCCAGAAGGCGATCAGTTTGCCAAGGCCGAGGGTGCCGGCCAGCGAACAGGCTTCGTGCGACACGCCTTCCATCAGGCAACCATCGCCGAGGAAGGTGTAGGTGTGGTGATTGACGATTTCGTGGCCGGGTTTGTTGAACTCGGCAGCCAGCACCTTTTCTGCCAGCGCGAAGCCGACGGCGTTGGTGATGCCCTGTCCAAGCGGGCCGGTGGTCGTTTCGACGCCCGGGGTGTAGCCGAATTCCGGGTGGCCCGGGGTCCTGGCGTGCAACTGGCGGAAGTTCTTCAGATCGTCGATCGAAAGGTCGTAGCCGGTCAGGTGCAGCAACGCATAGATCAGCATCGAGCCATGACCGTTGGACAGCACGAAACGGTCGCGGTCGGGCCAGTGCGGATTGGCCGGGTTGTGACGCAGGTGGCGCCGCCAAACAACTTCGGCGATTTCTGCCATGCCCATCGGCGCACCGGGGTGCCCGGAATTGGCCTGCTGGACGGCGTCCATGGCGAGAGCGCGGATGGCGCCAGTCAGTGGAGAAAACTTGGGGAGATTGCTGACGCTCATGATCCGGAAATCCAGCCTGCTGAAAAGCCTAAATTATCCGGGAAATGCCCTCTCTTGGGTAGGGCAATATGGCAAAACGGCAGGTCAGAGTGACCTGCCGTCAGCGCGGTTGGCAATGCTTATTGAATTTTCGGGTCGAAATTGATCATCATCAGGATGCCCTGGCCGCCACCGAAGCTGCCACCGGTGTAGGCGACGCTGCCCTGGCCTGAATAGACGGCTTCGTAGCGATGGCTGTCACCGCCGAAATAGAAGGGAATCCAGGCCTTCGCCGTAACGTAGGCGCGAATGTTCGACGTCACGCCCAGAATGCGCTCGACTTCGGATTGATGCATGCCGATCTGCAGCTGGGACCACTTGCTACCCGAAGGAATACTGCCGTAAACCTCGCCATCAAACGTACCGTCCTTGGATTTGACTACGCAAGGATTGCAGGCTTTGCCAGCGGTGCTGTCCTTGGCCGGGGGTGGGGCTTGTGCCGGGGCCGGTGCGGCCGGTGCGGCCGGTGCGGCGGCCTTGGCCGTGGCTACTGTCTTGGGCGTTGCTGGTTCACAGTCGACAGGCGGCGTCTCGGTTTTCTTGGCTGTCTTGGATTTTTTGCTGGTTTTCTTGGTGGTCGTTGGTTCCGGGGGGCATACCGGCTTGGCTGCAACCGGGGCGGCGGCCGGCGCAGCAGCGGCCGCAGGGGGCGCCGTCTCTTCCGGTTTTGTTTCGTTGCTCTTGCAACCCGCCATGATAGTGCCGGCGGCGAGAAGCAACGCGATGCTGAGATTTTTCATCACTTTGTCCTATGACATTGTTCGATGGGTAAATGTAGCAGGTCAGGCGCTGTGATAGCCAGTGACGCGCTCAACTTCATTTTTTGAACCGAGGATGACCGGCACGCGCTGGTGCAGCTTTTCCGGAGCTATGTCGAGTATGCGCTGTCGCCCTGTGGTCGCGGCGCCACCTGCCTGTTCTACCAGCATCGCCATCGGATTGGCTTCGTACATCAGGCGCAGCTTGCCCCCTTGAGCGTTGAGCTTGCTATCCATCGGGTACATGAAAATGCCGCCACGGGTCATTATGCGATGCACGTCGGCGACCATGGAGGCGACCCAGCGCATGTTGTAGTCCTTGCCGAGCGGACCTTCCCTGCCTGCCAGCATTTCATCGACATAACGCTGGACCGGGGGTTCCCAGAAGCGCTGGTTCGACATGTTGATGGCGAACTCCTTGGTGTCGGCGGGAATCTGCATGTTCTCCTGGGTGAGCAGGAACTGTCCTTGTTCGCGATCCAGGGTGAAAGAGACCACACCGTCGCCGACGGTGAGCACGAGGAGCGTCGTCGGGCCATAAACCGCGTAGCCAGCGGCAACCTGGGCTGTTCCAGGTTGCAGGAAAGCTTTTTCTGCGGACTCGGGTGTGCTGAGGTCCGCGCCGTCCGGGCATTTGAGAACGGAGAAGATGGTGCCGATCGAGACATTCACGTCGATGTTCGACGATCCGTCGAGCGGGTCAAAGGTAAGCAGGTATTCGCCCTTCGGGAAACGATGCGGCACAAGGTGGGGCAGGTCCATTTCCTCGGAAGCCATGGCTGCCAGGTGGCCGCCCCATTCGTTGGCGTCGAGCAGGATATCGTTGGAAAGGACGTCGAGCTTCTTTTGTGCTTCGCCCTGGATGTTGTCGCTACCGGCTTCGCCCAGGACACCACCCAGTCCACCTTTGCCGATGGCAATCGAGATGGCCTGGCAGGCACGGGAAACGACTTCAATCAGCAGCTTCAGGTCGCCGGTGATGACGCCCTTGTTGCGTTGTTCTTCGGTGAGATAACGTGCCAGCGTGCGCTGTGCCATGAGAACCCCTGCGTCAATGACAAAAGCGGGATTTTACTCTGTCGGGTTCCTGCCGTGCAGGTAGGCGAAGGCGGCGGCGCCATTCAGGGGCTTGCTCATCAGGTAGCCCTGAACCTCGTCGCAGCCGTTGGTGCGCAACAGTTCAAGCTGGTCCTCGGTCTCGACCCCTTCGGCGATGACCCTCAGGCCGAGCGAGTGCGCCAGGGCGATCGTGCCGAAGGCGATGGCGCGGTCGTTGAGATCGGTTTCGATATCGGCAACAAAGGAACGGTCGATCTTCAGGTGATCGATCGGAAAGAGCTTGAGATAGGCAAGCGAGGAATAGCCGGTGCCAAAGTCGTCGATGGCGAGCGTGACGCCCATGCGACCGAGGCGCTCAAGAATCTGGATGGCTTCCTGGGGGTTTTCCATCACCGAACCTTCGGTGATTTCGAGTTCGAGCAAGTCAGCCGGCAGGCCCGAAACTGTCAGTGCATTGGCTACCGTTTCGCAGAAGTCGCGCCGACGCAGCTGGCGTGGCGAAACGTTGACGGCGATGCGCAGAGGCTTCAGGCCGGCATCGATCCAGCGTTTCATTTCGCGGCAGGCGGTTACGAGAACCCATTCGCCAATTTCGACGATGATCCCTGTTTCTTCGGCAACCGGGATGAAACGGTCCGGGGCGATCATGCCTTCGGTCGGATGGTGCCAGCGGATGAGTGCTTCGACGCCGGTGGGTTCCATGTTGCCGGCGCGGAACTGGGGCTGGAAGCAAAGCGCGAGTTCATTGCGGGCAATGGCATGGCGCAATTTGTGTTCGATATTCAATCGCTCGGAGCTGATCCGGTTCATCTCGTCCGCGAAGAACTGAAAGTTGTTCCGGCCGGCAGCTTTGGCGTGATACATCGCCGTATCGGCGTTTTTCAGAATTGTGTCGCCGTCAGGGCCGTCATCGGGAAAAAGGCTGATGCCGATCGAAGGGCTGGTGTGCAATTCGTGGCCGTTGGCCTCGATGGACGACGAAAGGGCGGCGATTGCCTTGCCGGCAACTGCTGCGGCATCGGCTGCCGAAGCGATGCCGGGCAGGACAATGACGAACTCGTCGCCTCCCAGCCGTGCCACAAAATCCGTTTCGCGAACGACGCTGGACAGGCGGCAGGCGACTTCGCGCAACAGTTCGTCGCCTATCTGGTGACCGAGGGTGTCGTTGATGATCTTGAAACGGTCGAGGTCGAGGAACATCATGGCGATTTTCCAGCCGTGCCGGCGGGCCTCCGGTAGCAACTGGGCAAGCCGCATGAGCAGGGCCATCCTGTTCGGCAGACCGGTCAGGGCATCATGCTGGGCGATGTGCCGCATGCGCTCCTCGGACTGCTTGCGTTCCGTTATGTCGGCGAGAATCCAGATGTAATGGGCCGGCAGGCCGCTTTGCGGGTCATCGACCCGGTTGATGCGTGCCCCGGCAGGGAAGTCCTTGCCGTTCTTCTGGGTTACCTCGATTTCACCGTTCCAGGTGCCACGCAGGGAAATTTGCGCCTGAAGTGTTATTTCCGTTAGCCCATCATCTAGATTGATCAGCCCGAACACGGTTTGGCCGATCAGTTCAAACGGCTCGTGGCCGGTCATCTGGGTCGTGGCTGGGTTGATCGACAGGATGCGGTGTTCTTCGTCAGTAAAAATGATGCCGGCCGGGGTGTGGCTGTAGACTTTCTGTGCGAGTTGCTCACGCTCGGCACTGGTTCGGCGCTCGGTTATGTCGGTGTATATCGTGACAAAACCACCTTCGGCCAGCGGCACACCGCGGATTTCCAGCGTCTTTCCGTTCGGTCGGGAGCGCTCGAACCGGTGCGCAGTCAGGTGTCGGGAACGCTCCATCAGGGCCGCGACAATCTGCTCCGGATCTCCCGGACCATATTCACCCCGCTGTGCGTTGTAGCGAAAAAGCGTTTCCAGCGACACGCCAGGCTTCACGATGTCAGCAGGAAGATCCAGAAGGCGGGGAAATTCTGCGTTGAAGAGGGCAAGATTGGCGTTGCTGTCGAACAGGCTGACGGCACTTGGAATGCTTTCGATAACCGTCTGCAACTGACAGTGCTGCATGCGCAGCGCGGTTTCTGCGGCCTTGCGATCGGTGATGTCGGTGTAGGTTGTGATGAAACCAACCAGTTTTTCATCGATGTACAGGGGTTCACCCTGAACCAGATGGGTTTTCCCGTTCGGCCGGGTGCGCTCGAAGCAGTGAGCTTCAAATTTGTTGGCCAGCGCCGTGATGCGCGAAACGTGATCCTCGCTGTCGCCGGGGCCGTATTCGCCACGATTGGCCGGGATGCGGATCAGTTCGGAAAAATGTACACCTTCAAAAACGGCTTCTGGTGGCAAATTCAATACGTCAATGAACCCCTGGTTCCAGACGCGCAAGCGCAACTGCTCGTCAAAGACGCTGATGCCCTGGGGCATGTTCGTAACCACTGCCTGCAGATAGGCTAACTGGCGACCGATGTCGCCCGGTGGTAGTGAGGATGCGTCGGATGAAGTCAATGGAATGGCGGGCGAACTTGCAATGCTTAATCATAGCCCAGCCCTTGAGACCGTGCTATTGGATTGGTTGTATTTTTCAATTCTGACGAATATTTGCTAGCATTTCCACTTTATCGAGCATCCGATCGACGCTGTTTGCTGGCTTGGTCCTTGCCCGCTACGGGCAACTTCCTTCATCGCCTCGAACAGTTCGCGGCGCGCGTCAGGTGGCGCCGGGTTGCGTCCGGAGGCATCGAGCCGACCACGGTACTGAAGTTCGAGCTGGCTGTTGTAGCCGAAGAAATCCGGAGTACAGACGGCGCCGTAAGCCGTGGCGATGGACTGATTTTCGTCGTACAGATAGGGGAACGGGAAGGCGAGTTCATTCGCCCAGCGGCGCATCATTTCCGGTGAGTCTTCCGGGTAGGCCGTTGTGTCGTTGCTCATAATCGCGACGCAGCCGACGCCGTGCTGCTCCAGTTCGACACAATCGCGGATCAGGCGATCGATGATCGCCTTGACGTACGGGCAGTGATTGCAGATGAACATGACCAGCAAGCCGTTGGGACCTCTGCTGTTCTTCAGCGTATAGCGCTCTCCGTCAGTGGCTGGCAGATCAAATTCGATGGCAGCTTGACCAAAATTACACACGGGCGGGTTCAAGGCGGCCATGTTTTTCCACTCCAAAACGCATTTCGCCCATAATAGCACCGATGAATTTGCCCCGTTTTTACTGCCGAGAAGCCCTTTCGCCGGGCGCACACGTTGACCTTCCCGAGCCTGTGGCACGTCATGCGGTTCGCGTATTGCGTCTGCCGCCTGGTGCGCCAATGGTGCTTTTTGACGGGCGTGGAGGTGAGTACCCGGCGCGCATCGAACGCATCGAGCGCGACCGTGTGGTGGCTGAATTGGGAGCTTGGTGTGAAATCGAGCGCGAGTCTTCGCTGACCATCACGCTTGTTCAGGCACTACAGGCCGGTGACAAAATGGATTTC
Source organism: uncultured beta proteobacterium (assembly GCA_903922075.1). Lineage (GTDB taxonomy): Bacteria > Pseudomonadota > Gammaproteobacteria > Burkholderiales > Rhodocyclaceae > Azonexus. Next base: position 7,682 of record CAIXSK010000168.1, read on the forward strand.
ACCATTCAGAAAGCAGTGGAGCTGGGGGTCCGGGATATCGTTCCGGTCGAGAGCCGGCGCAGTGTGCTGCGTCTGGCCGGCGAGCGGGCCGGCAAGCGTGTTGCGCACTGGCAGGGGGTGGTTGCTTCGGCTTGCGAGCAGTGCGGCCGCAACCAGGTACCCCTCGTGGCTCCGCTGGAGAAACTGGAAAACTGGCTAGCACGGCCGGCGACTGGCGCCATGCGCTTGATGCTGGCACCGGATGCCGAACAGACGCTGGCCTCCATTCGGCCGGTCGGCGAGGTACAACTGTTGATCGGGGCCGAAGGGGGGCTTGATCCGCAGGAGATGCTGGCGGCGGAATCGGCTGGATTTCAGGCGGTACGCGTGGGGCCGCGCATTTTGCGTACGGAAACGGCGGGACTGGCTGCGCTGGCTGCGTTGCAGGCGCTTTGGGGTGATTTCAGGGAGGGGTAGGCGATGTTTGAATCAGCAGAACTGGGCCACAAGGTAGACAAGAAGACTTTCAAGACCGAAGTGCCGAAATTGCGCGCCGAGTTGCTCGACGTGCAGTACGACATGCTGGAAAAGAAGGAGTTTCCGGTCGTCATCCTGATCAGCGGTGTCGACGGCAGCGGCAAGGGTGAAACCATCAACTTGCTGTATTCGTGGATGGATCCGCGCCATATTTCGACGCTGGCCTTTTCGACGCCCAGTGACGAAGAAACTTCTCGGCCCTACATGTGGCGCTACTGGCGCGCTTTGCCGCCCAAGGGCAAGGTCGGCATCTTTGCCGGTTCCTGGTATTCGCAGCCGATCACCGACCGGATCAATGGGGCCATCCGGCGTTCCGAGCTCGACGAGCGGCTCGACGACATCAACCGCTTCGAGGCGATGCTGGTCAACGAAGGGGCGCTGGTCCTGAAATTCTGGTTCCACCTCTCCAAGGACGGGCAGAAGACCCGCCTCAAGGCGCTGGAGAAGGATCCGCGCACGGCCTGGCGGGTGACCAAGGAAAGCTACGAGCGCCTGAAAACCTACGGCAAGCTGCAGGAAGTGGCTGGCCATGTGCTGCGCGTGACCAATACGGCGCATGCGCCGTGGATCATCGTCGAAGGGACCGATGACGAATACCGCTCGCTGACCGTCGGCCGCATCGTGCTCGAGGCGATGAAGCGTCGGCTGGGCCAGGAGGGTCTGCAGCGCGTGCCGGTAGCGCCGCCTATCGTCCATCCGATCGACAAGAAGAACGTGCTCAGCGAGCTCGATCTGACGCAGAAACTGGGCAAGAAGGAATACGAAACACAGCTGGCCAAATACCAGGCGCGCCTGTCGGAACTGGTCCGCGATCCGAAATTCGTCGGCAAGCGGTCGCTGGTGCTGGTGTTTGAAGGTTCCGACGCGGCCGGCAAGGGCGGCAGCATCCGCCGGGTTGCATCGTCGATGGATGCGCGGCAATACCAGATCGTGCCGATTGCCGCGCCGACCGAGGAAGAGCGGGCGCAGCCCTATCTCTGGCGCTTCTGGCGCCACCTGCCGCGGACCGGACGGGCGGCGATTTTCGACCGTTCATGGTACGGCCGCGTGCTGGTCGAGCGGGTCGAGGGTTTCTGCGCCGAGGCCGACTGGCTGCGCGCCTACGCCGAGATCAACGATTTCGAGCACCAGCTGGTCGATTCCGGCGCCATCGTCGTCAAGTTCTGGCTGCAGATCAGCGCCGACGAACAGTTGCGCCGCTTCAAGGAACGTCAGGACACCGAGTTCAAGCGCTTCAAGATTACCGACGAAGACTGGCGCAACCGCGACAAATGGAACGATTACGTGAGCGCCGTCTGCGATATGGTCGACCGCACGTCAACGGGGCTGGCGCCCTGGACGTTGGTTGAGGCCAACGACAAGAACTTCGCCCGGGTTAAAGTACTGAAAACGCTGTGCGAGCGCCTGGAAGCCGCACTCAAGGACGACGACGGAAAATATTCGGAAAAATGAGCGATACCCCTTACGACGAGCACTTCGTTTCCTGGTTCCGGGCGGTCACGCCCTACATCAACGCCTTTCGCGGCAGGACCTTCGTGATCGCCTTCGGCGGCAAGGCGGTGATGAGCGAATTCGCCAAGACGCTGGCTTACGACGTCAACCTGCTGGTCAGCCTGGGCATCCGCCTGGTCTTGGTGCATGGCGCCCGGCCGCAGATCGAGGAAGAGCTGCGCGAGAAGAACCTCGAATCGAAATACCACCGCGGCTACCGGGTGACCGATGCGGCGGCGCTCGACTGCGTGCTCGACGCGGTCGGCAGCGTCTACCTGGAAATCGAGGCGATGCTGTCGCAGGGCTTGCCCAACACGCCGATGGCCAACAGCCGGATTCGTGTCATTGGCGGCAATTTCATCACCGGTCAGCCGATCGGCGTGCTCGACGGTATCGACATGCATTACGCCGGCAAGGTGCGCAAGGTGGACGGCGAAGGGATCAACGCCCAGCTTGGCCTGGGCAACATCGTGCTGCTCAATTGCGAGGGGCCGTCGCCGACCGGCGAGATCTTCAACCTGCAGATGGAAGAGGCGGCCGAAGCGGTGGCCGTCGCGATCAAGGCCGACAAGCTGGTCTACCTGACCGACAGCACCGGCGTCACCGATAACGGCGGGCAATTGCTGGATGAAATGACGGCCGACGAGGCTTCGCAACTGCTGCGCGATGCCGAGTGGCTGACGGCCGACATCAAGCGCTACCTGCCCTGCGCCGTGCGGGCCAGCCGGAGCGGCGTCGGCCGGGTGCACCTGATCGGCTTCGAGCAGGACGGCGCGCTGCTGCGCGAGCTGTTTACCCATGACGGCGTCGGCACCGTGGTCACCCGCGAATCGCTGGAAAACATCCGCGAAGCCAAGCCGGACGATATCGCCGCGCTGATCGCGCTGATCGAGCCGATGGAGCAGGAAGGTATCCTGGTGCACCGGCCGCGCGAGCTGCTTGAGCGCGAAATCGACCGTTTCTCGATCATGCTGCACGACGGCATCATCGTCGGCTGCGCGGCGCTCTACACGCACTCCGACGAAGAGGCCGAGCTGGCCTGCCTGGCGGTCAGCGCCGAGCACCGCGAGTGGGGCTATGGCGAGCAGCTGATGGTGCGCATCGAGCAGCGCGCCCGCAAGCTGGGCATCAAGCGGCTGTTTGTGCTGACCACGCGGACCGAACACTGGTTCGTCGAGCGCGGCTTCAAGCTCGGTTCGGTCGACGATCTGCCGGCCAACAAGCGCGACATGTACAACTATCAACGGCGCTCCAAGGTGCTGTTCAAAACCTTATAATTTCGCCAACCCCATTTCTCACGGAGTTTCACATGGCACGTACCGTCAATTGCATCAAACTTGGCCGCGAGGCAGAAGGCCTTGATCTGCCGCCCTATCCGGGCGCCCTCGGCCTGCGGATTTTTGAGAATGTCTCGAAGGAAGCCTGGCAGCAGTGGATCAAGGTGCAGACGATGATCATCAACGAAAATCGCCTCAACCTGGTCGATGCCAAGCATCGCAAGTACCTGGCCGAGCAGCTGGAAAAGCATTTCTTCGGCGAAGGAGCCGACCAGATCCAGGGCTATGTGCCGCCCAAGGCCTGATCAGGTCTCGCCCCCGATCAAACCCCGCTGCGGCGGGGTTTTGCTTTTCAGGCGACCCGATTCAGCAGCCAGGCGAGCAGCATGCCGCCGGGCAGCGCGATGGCGGCCAGGATGACGCTGGTGCGTTTGAAGTTGGCCGCCTGTTCGGCGATGAATTGCTCCATGCCCTCGAACAGTTCGGGGAAGGCGGCGATGTCGCTACGATTCTGGTTGTCCATGTGAGGTTCCGGTGGGGCGAATGGCCTCACTATCGCCAGCCAATGTTGCATGGACGTGACCGGAAGTTTGCCGCTGTCACCTCCCCTTAACAGTTGCGCCATAGCCTGATGGTCTTCCACTTCGCCATATCGGGTGCTTGCTGAAGATTCAAACGGGCTATTTGCTGGTCGGCGCCGGAAATTCGGAAATTGCCTTTTTTGAAATGGCTTAGAACCGGCGCATCAGCAGGTGCCGGCCGCCGACGACACTGTTGCGGACCTCGCGGAAGCCGAGGTCGCGAAAACGCCGCGTCCTGGCCGATGAAACCAGGATGCGGCCGGATTCGAAGGTCTGTTCGATCCAGTCGACCCGCGCCTTGATCAAGGCGCGCCCGATGCCCTGGCCGCGATGTTCCGGGGCTACGGCCGAGAGATAGAGCAGGTGCGTTTTGGCGGCCCAGTCGGCGGCCTTGACGCCGCCGATGGCGATGACTTCGCCGGCCCGCATGGCGACGAAGAACTGACGGTAGAAGACCGGATCGTCGGCGCCTATTTCCCGGACCAGGCGGGCGCGGCTGTAGCGCTCGGGGTCGGCGAAGGCGTTGAAGATCAACGTGACGCAGCTATCGACCAGGGCGGCGCTGCTGACGTCCAGCGTGTCGATACGCAAGTCCATCGTCGCTTAGCCGGTGCGCAGTAGCGCCCGACTCAGATGCAAGGCTTTTTCGGCGGCGCGCTTGCTCGCTGCGCGATTGATGGCGGTCTGGTGGCGGCCGAAAGCGTCCCGCTCAAGGCGCTGGCCGGCGGCGGCTTCGATGCTGCGCAGGCAGCGCCAGCGTTCGCCCTGCCGGGTGGGGAAGCGGCGCATCTGATCCTTGGGGTGATGCACGCGGCAGCAGTAGCAGAACAGGGTTTCGGTCATGGCTGGCTCCGGTGATCGACGGTGGGACCACTATGCGGCGGCGATATTGCGGGAAGATGACCGGGAATCGCCGGAAGCCGTGTCATGGCGATGAAACATCGGCTTCCTAAACTGACTGTCCGGTTATTAAGGAGTGAGCACGATGATTGTCATGATCGACGACGAGGCGGACGAGTTGCGCTGGGTCATGGCGGAAAGGCTGCTCTGTCCCGTTTTTCAGCCGATCATCGACTTTCGCCTGCGCGCCATTCTCGGTTACGAGGCCTTGATCCGCGGTCCGGAAGGCAGTTCGCTGCAGCGCCCGGATCAGCTGTTTGCGGCGGCGACCCGTTGCGGCCTGTCGCTGGACCTCGAGCATGTCTGCCGCGAGGCCAGCCTGCGGGCTTTCGCTGCGCAGCGCCTGGCTGGCCGTCTGTTTCTCAATGTCACGCCGGGCTGCTTGCTTGATCCGCGCCTGATGAACGGCTACACCCGCGAATTGCTCAGCGAACTCGGCATCGCGCCCAACCGCATCGTGCTCGAACTGACCGAGAACCAGCAGATCACCGACATGCCGGGCATCCACGAAGCGCTGCTGCATTATCGCGGACGTGGTTTCCAGATCGCCATCGACGACCTCGGCGAGGGCTTCGCCAACCTGCGCATGTGGTCCGAGCTGCGCCCGGAGTTCGTCAAGATCGACAAGCATTTCGTCAGCGGCATCGCCGACGACCGGATCAAGTTTCATTTCGTCCGCGCCATGCAAGATCTGGCGGAAATCTGCAACGCCTCGCTGGTCGCCGAAGGCATCGAATGCCTCGAAGATTTCGTCTGCCTGCGCGACATGGGGATCGCCTGCGGCCAGGGCTTTTTCATTGCCCGGCCGACCAGTCATCCGATCCGCAAGTTGCCGGTGCAGACGCTGAATGCGCTCGACCAGCAATCGCTGTCGCTGTCGCCGCTGACCGGCGGGCCGGGCAAGTTGCCGACGGCGCGCAACCTGGCCCGGCCGATCGAGCCGGTGCCGATGAGCGCCACCAATGCGACGGTGATCGACCGTTTCGAGAGCGACCCCGGTCTCGATGTCTTGCCGGTGGTGCAGGGCACGCAGCCGGTCGGCATGATCAACCGGCACAGCATGATCGACCGCTTCGCCCGGCCGTTTCGCAAGGAGCTGTTCGGCCGCAAGAGCTGCGAACTGTTCATGGACCACGCGCCGCTGATCGTCGACCAGCACGCCACCATCCAGGAGCTGGCAATGATGCTGTCGCTGGCCCCCAAGCATTACCTGTACGACGGCTTCGTCGTCACCGGCGACGGCAAGTACCTCGGCGTCGGCAGCAGCCACGACCTGATGGCGACGATTACCGAAATGCAGATCAGCGCGGCGCGCTACGCCAACCCGCTGACCCAGCTGCCGGGCAACGTGCCGATCAACGAGCACGTCGACCGCATGCTGGCGGCGGGGGTGAGCTTCGTCGCCGCCTACATCGACATCGACAATTTCAAGCCCTACAACGATTGCTTCGGCTACCGGCGCGGCGACGACGTGATCCAGATGCTGGCCCGCCAGATTTGCGAGGCGACCGACGAGCAGCTCGATTTCGTCGGCCATATCGGTGGCGACGATTTCTTCGTGATCTTTCGCAGCGCCGACTGGGAAATGCGCTGTTGGCAGCTGATCAGCGGTTTCGCCGAAGCGGTGGCCGGCCTGCTCGGCATCGATGAACGCCTGCGTGGCGGCTACATGGCCGAGAACCGGCGCGGCGAATTGAATTTCCAGACCCTGCCGACGCTGTCCATCGGTGTCGTGCGCATCGGGGCGGGCGATTGCGAGTCGCACCGCGAAGTCGCCGCCGCCGCCTCGGCGGCCAAGAAGCAGGCCAAGAAAAGAGCCAAGGACGCCGTCAGCGATCCGCTGAGCGGCAGCCTGTTCGTCGAACGCCGCCGGGTCGGCGGCTATGGTGAGATCGGCCTGGTGCCGCAGGTTCTCAACTGAGCGCGGCAGGCCGGGGAGCGAATGCTACGGTCAGCGGCAAAAAATGGCCAAAATCCAAAAATAGGCAGCCGCAAAAGACAAACCCCGCCGTGGCGGGGTTTGTCTTGTCTGCTCGGACTGGCCTGTTCTAGCCGCGCACTATCCGGCGGCGGCGCTGCCAGCCCAGCAGACCGAGGCCGGAGAGCATCAGGGCGAGGCTCGCGGGTTCCGGCACGGCAGCGAAGGACTGATTGACGAAACGGCTGCCCGGTCCGAGGTCGGCGTCGGTGAATTTGTACACGAAGAACTGGTTGGGGCCGGCGACGTCGGGCAGGAAGTCGTTGTCGTTGGCAATGTACAGCGTGTGATAGAGGGTCGAGCCTTCCAGGATGTCTTCGCCGAAGCTCATCCCTTCCAGCTTGGCCGGGATGCTGGTGTCGGCAATGCCCGCTGCCTTGAGCGATGCGACCAGGTCGAGGAACAGGGTTTTGCTGACCGCATGGGGCAGCAGGTTGCTTTCGCCGCTGATGCCGGCGCCGCCATTCAGCGCGCCGATATCGGTCGCTGCGCTGAGATCGATCTTGTAAACGCGCTTGACGACCGCCTTCGAGCCATCGCCCAGGCCCTTGCCATCGCGCTCGAGAACCAGGAACTCATGGTCGTTGATGGCCAGGATCTCGCTGCTGTTGTAAGCCTTGTTCCTGTCGGCCAGGTAGTTGTCGTAAACGTATTGGCGGGTGGTGCCGGTCGCGATATCGATCGTCACGATGCGGTTGGCGCGGCCGCCGTCGCCGCCGTCCTGGGCCAGCGGACTCTGCATGAAGCCGACCAGGGTCTTGCCGTCCGGCGTGATGGCCAGGCCTTCCATGCCCTTGTTGGCCACCCGGCCGCTGCTGTTGCCGCTGATCTCGGTGGCGCCCTGTGGGCTCAGATTGGCGGCGCTAAAGGCCCCCGGCAGCGTGAAGGTGTTGGTCCGGGTGCCGGTCAGGCGGTCGAACTGATAGACGTAGGGGCCGTATTCGTCGGAGATGAACACGCTCTTGCCGTCGTTGGAGACGCGGATGCCTTCCGGGTCGAGGCGGCCGTTGTTCGGATTGGTCGAAGCGCCGGCCGCAAAATTGTCGGAGCGGCCCGTGAAATAGTCTTTCCCGGCGCTGTTGTTGCCCGGCACGACGGGGCCGTAGGCAAGTGGCGTCGAGCTGCTGAGCAAGGTGGTCGCGTTCAGCGACGAGCTCAGCGAGTAGCTGTAACTGCTGCCGTTGAAATTTTGATTCAGGCCCAGGGACAGGGTCTGGAAGCGCGAGATGTAAGAGGTCGTGTTATCGACGGCAGCATTCCAGGCGGCCGCGTTCGGTCCGCGGTCCGGCAGGGCGAGGAAGGTGTTGCCGCCGGCCCAGGCCAGCCCTGAGCCAATGCCGCCGAAAACGGCGGCGGCGTCGCTGCCGTTTTCCAGCGTGCCGTTCAGTCCGGACAGGTCGAGCGCGTTGTTGAGGCTGCCTTGGGCAATGAAGATCGGGGCGGCCTGGCCGCCGGCCGAAAAGGCGAGCAGGAGGGCGCTGGCGATGAGCGTTTTTTGCATGGTCGGACCTTGTCGAAATTCAGGATGGCAAACAGCGCCGGGGTCAGTTTTCCGGCGCCTTGTGGGGCCGACGATAGGCGATCTTCATTACCGTGCCTTGACAGCGAGATGTCCGGCAGACTTCAGTAAAAAACCTTGTCCAGATCGATGGAGGCCCGCCGGCCAACAGCGGCGCGATGCGTTGCCAGCCATTGCCGGGCATGCTCCCGGCCGTTGTCGCGCAGATGCTCGAAGAAGGGCAGGCTGACCGCCAGCTTGCTGTCGGAGGGCAGGTCGCCGAGAAAAGCATCGGCGGTGATGGCGTGGAAGCGCAGTTGGTCGATGCGGCGTTCCAGCCGCCCGCTCGCCAGCCACTTCGGCAGCCAGCGCTTGCCCACTTGCTCGCGCAGATGGGCAAACATCCGCATTTCGCGCAGGAAGGTCGAATTAAAGGACAGTTCGAGCAGGCGATGCCGGATGTCGGCAGCCGATGCCGGTGTTGCCGCGTAGCGCAGCGGGGTGAGCAGGACGAGCAGGATGTCCGGCGAGTGGCATTGGTAGGCTAGCGGAAAGACTGCCGGGTTGGCGCTGTAGCCGCCATCCCAGTACGGCTCGCCGTCGATGACGATGGTCCGGTGGATGGTCGGCAGGCAGGCCGAGGCGAGCAGGGCATCGACCGACAGTTCATGGTTGTGGAAGATCCGCACCTGGCCGGAATTGGCATGGGTGGCGGCGATGAACAGCTTGAGCGGGCAGTCGTGGCGCAGGCGCTCGAAGTCGAACTGCGCGCCGAGGATGTCGCGCAGCGGATTGAGGTCGAGCGGGTTGAGCTGCTCCGGACTCAGATAGTCGGTCCATTGCAGCATCAGCTTCATCGCCGCCGGTATTTTCGGGTTGGTCTCGCCGCTGGCGGCGAAGGGGGCGCCGCCAGCGACACTGGTCCAGAAGCGGGCCAGCGTTTCGCGGGCGCCATCGCGGCCGCCGGTCATCAGGCCGTGCCCGAGGCACAGCGCGTTCATCGCCCCGGCGCTGGTGCCGCTGATGCCCTCGAAGTCGAACTGCCCATCTTCAAGCAGCGCGTCGAGGACGCCCCAGGTGAAGGCGCCATGCGCCCCGCCGCCCTGCAGCGCGAGGTTCAGTGCGGTCGGATGTCCATGGCGCGGGTGCATGCTACGGTCGGTCCCCAAAAAAGCCCAAAACGGCTGGCCGGTGTCGCTCGGTTCAGGTTAATGCCTGGCCGCGGAAAAGTGGACAAAAAAATGCCCGGCAAGCCGGGCGGGAATGGAGAGACTGCTTTTTTGCTTATTGATCGCTAGTCGGGCGGGCCGTCGTGCGCTTTCTGGCCGCTGGCTTGGTGCCGGCGACGGATTTGGCGATCTGACGAACTTCATGTTCGGCCAGATCGACGGTTTCGATGGCTGCAGCGCTCATGCCTTGCAAGGTGGTTTCGGCCGTTTCCAGCGTGGTTTTCATTGCCCGCAAACCGATCTCCAGCTCCCAGGGACTACTCTTGGTGGCGCGGTTGATGGTGGCAAAAACGATTTCGTCGACGACGCGAACCTGAGACTCGGCGCTGCGGATCATCGCCTTGTGCGTTTCGCCGAGAATCTCCAGCGTATTGTCCAGCAGACGGCTGGCGCGGGCCGAATTCTCCAGCCAGGCGTTGGCCGGGAACTGCGTCATCGATTCGATCTGACCGTGGCCGAACAGCGACCACTGCTTGCTGCCGTGGTGGATAGCCTCGCGGCTGGTCGACGAAACCAGTTCCGCAAAGCGTTGCCCAGCTTCGAGGCAGGCTGTGCTGAGATCAAGCAGGTTGCTCAGCGCGTGGTCACGGCTACGGGCGATTTCGTGGGCAGACAAGAACATGGAGCGCTCCCGGCGACTGGTATGGTCGTCAGATTAGCGCCCCGATGTGACAGGACGATGACTCAGCGGATCGTCTTGACGCCGTCGGCCGTGCCGAGCAGCAGCAGGTTGGCCGGGCGGACTGCGAACAGGCCGTTGGTGACGACGCCGGTGATCTGGTTGATCTGCGCTTCCAGGCCCTTCGGGTCGGTGATCTGCAGGCCATGCACGTCGAGGATGAGGTTGCCGTTGTCGGTGACGAAGCCGGCGCGTTCCTGCGGGCTGCCGCCCAGCTTGGCCAGTTCCCGGGCGACATGGGCGCGGGCCATCGGGATCACCTCGACCGGCAGCGGGAACTTGCCCATCGTGTCGACCAGCTTCGAGCCGTCGCAGATGCAGACGAACTCGCGGGCCACGGCGGCGACGATCTTCTCGCGCGTCAGCGCACCGCCGCCGCCCTTGATCATGTTCAGGCCGGCGTCGATTTCGTCGGCGCCGTCGACATAGACCGGGATGTCGGTCACGTCGTTGAGGTCGAAGACGGTGATGCCGTGGCCTTCGAGGCGCTTGCGGGTGGCTTCGGAACTGGCCACGGCGCCCTTGTATTTGTCCTTCAGCGGCGCCAGGGCGTCGATGAAGAAATTGGCCGTCGAGCCGGTGCCGACGCCAATGATGCTGCCGGCCGGGGCGGTTTGCGCGACATGGTCGGCGGCAGCCTGGGCGACGGCCTGTTTGAGTTCGTCCTGGGTCATGGCGGTGCTCCTGAAAGATTTGGCGCGCATTTTACCTTTTTTGCCGGTGCTGAATTGTCATAAAAGTTTAATTTTTCAATGGTTTAATTTGGCTAAACTGTATATACCGTTTCAAGGGAGAGCAGGAATGAACGATCAGAGCAAGAAACCCGTGGCAGCCAAGCCGGCTGCCGCACCCAAGCCGCCGAAAAATCTGGTGCCGCGCACGGCGCCAAAGGCCGAGACCCAGCCGCCGGCCGCAACCCCCGCGCCGGAAGCCCCGTTGCCCGCGCCGGTCGCCACGGCCGCTGCCGCTGTCAAGGTGAAGCCGGTACGCAAGCCGACCAAGGTCCAGGAAACCGTGGCCAAGCATCAGAAGGTGCTGGCCGATGCGCTGGTCAAGGCGCAGGCGATCAAGTACGACCAGCCCAAGGTGATGAAGCCGGCGCCGGCAGCGACCAAGAAGCCGGGCAAGGCTGAAAAGCCGCCCAAGGCCAAAAAGATCAAGCTGGTGCGCGACAGCTATGCGATGCCGGAAGCCGAGTACGCCCGCATCGGCGAACTGAAGAAGCGGATGGTGGCGCTTGGTAGCGAGGTCAAGAAGAGCGAGTTGCTGCGCGGCGGCATTGCCGTCCTGGCCGCTCTCAACGATGCCGAGCTGAAGGCGGTGATGGGGCGCATCGAGCGCATCAAGACCGGGCGCCCGTCCAAGTAGGCCAAAAGTCGTAATTTTTCCCGTTTGTTACAGTCTGTCATTTGACTGTAACAAACGCCGGGTAACCTGCGTGGCGTTGTCACCTCAACCCCATGCAGGAGTAACCCCATGCTCAAGTATTCCAAGCTTGTATCCGCCCTGGCCGTTGCCGGTGTCGCCCTGATCGGCACCCAGTCCGCCCAGGCCCAGGTCATCAAGATCGACGGCTCGTCGACGGTCTACCCGATCACCGAGGCGGTGGCCGAAGAATTCCAGAAAGCCAAGAAGAACGCCATCAAGGTGACGGTCGGCATTTCCGGTACCGGCGGCGGCTTCAAGAAGTTCTGCCGCGACGAAACCGACGTTTCCAACGCTTCACGTCCGATCACCAAGAGCGAAATGGAGCTTTGCAAGGCCGCCGGCGTCGAATACGTCGAAATGCCGGTTGCCTTTGACGCCCTGACGGTCGTTATCAATCCGAAGAATGCCTTCCTCAAGCAGGCGACTGTCGAGGAAATGAAGATGCTGTGGGAACCGGCCGCCCAGGGCAAGGTCACCAAGTGGAACCAGATCAATCCGGCCTGGCCTGATGCGCCGATCAAGCTGTTCGGCGCCGGGGCCGATTCCGGTACCTTCGAGTACTTCACCGAAGCCATGGTCGGCAAGGCCAAGTCCTCGCGCGGCGACTACACCGCCTCCGAAGACGACAACGTGCTGGTCCAGGGCGTCTCGCGCGACGTCAATGCCATCGGTTACTTCGGCTATGCCTACTACGCCGAGAACAAGGCCAAGCTGAAGGCGCTGCCGATCGTCAATCCGAAGACCGGCAAGGCCGTCGAGCCGTCCGCCGCCAATGTCGAGAATGGCACCTACGCACCGCTGTCGCGTCCGATCTTCATCTACGTCAAGGCCAAGTCCCTCGACAAGCCGGAAGTGAAGGAATTCATCGAGTTCTACATGAAGAACGCCGCTGTCCTGACCAAGGAAGTGAAGTACGTGCCGCTGCCGGCTTCTGCCTACGTCGGCAACGTCGAGCACATGAAGAAGAAAAAGCTCGGCACGGTGTTCGGCGGTCACAATGAAATCGGTATTACCGTCGAAGAAGTGATGAAGCGCGAAGCGAAGAACTGATTTTTGCTGCACCTCTCCGCAAAAAAAGCCAGCCCCGCAAGGGGCGGGCTTTTATCATAGGGAATTCCTCCGGTGAATTCACAAGCCATGTCTGCAAACACTCCTTCTGACCTGCCTGTGGTCAGCGATCGCCTGGCCAAGAACGCCATGCGCCACGCCAGCGAGCGCGTGATCGAGGCGCTGCTTTTTTCCGCCGCCGCCGTTTCGGTGCTGACGACGATCGGCATCGTCTATGTGCTCGTCTCCGAATCAATCCACTTCTTCCAGAATGTCAGCATCGTCGATTTTCTGACCGATACCCAATGGACGCCGCTGTTCGATGATGCCCACTTCGGCATCATGGTGCTCGTCTCCGGGACCCTGGTTTCCTCCGTGGTGGCGCTGACGGTTGCCATCCCGATGGGGACGATCATCGCCATCTACCTCTCCGAGTTCGCCAACGGCAAGGTGCGCGAAGTCGCCAAGCCCATCCTCGAACTGCTCGGCGGCATCCCGACCATCGTCTTCGGCTACTTCGCGTTGCTGATGGTGACCCCGCTGCTGCAGAAGATCTTTCCGGAGCTGCCCGGCTTCTCGCTGCTCTCCGCCGGTCTGGTCATGGGCATCATGATCGTGCCCTACATCGCCTCGCTGTCCGAGGATGCCATGCGCGCCGTGCCGATGAGCCTGCGCGAAGGTTCCTACGCGATGGGCTCGACCCGTCTCCACACCGCACTGCACGTCGTCGTCCCGGCTGCCTTCTCCGGCCTGGCTGCGTCCTACATCCTGGCCATTTCCCGCGCTGTCGGCGAAACAATGATCCTGGCCGTGGCTGCCGGCATGCAGCCCAACCTGACCTGGAACCCGATGGAACCGGCCGCCACGATCACCTCGTTCATCGTCCAGGTGGCGCTCGGCGATCTGCCGCACGGCTCGATCGGTTACCAGACCATCTTCGCCGCCGGCCTGACGCTGATCCTGATCACGCTGGCCTTCAACATCCTCGGCCAGTGGCTGCGCCGCCGATTCCGGGAGAACTACTGATGCAACCGACTTCCCTGACCACCGAACAAATCCGCGCCCTGATCGCCAAGGGCAAGCTCAAGGATGCCATCTTCAAGGCGATGGGCATTTTCTGCCTGGCCGTCGCGCTGCTGGTCATCGTGCTGCTTGTTTCCGACATGGTCGCCAAGGGCTCGGAGCGCTTCACGCTCGATTTCTTCCTCAACTTCGCCTCGCGCCGGGCGACGCAGGCCGGCATCCTGTCCGCCTGGGTCGGTTCGCTGCTGGTGATGCTGGTCACCGCCCTGGCCGCCGTGCCGCTCGGCGTCGCGGCCGGCGTCTATCTTGAGGAATACGCCAAGCGCAACTGGTTGACCGAGATCATCGAGATCAACATCACCAATCTGGCCGCCGTGCCGTCCATCGTCTATGGCCTGCTGGCGCTCGGCATCTTCGTCTATACCTTCGGCTTCGGCCAGAGCATCCTGTCGGCCGGCCTGACGCTGGCCCTCTTGATCCTGCCGATCATCATCGTGTCGACCCGTGAAGCGATCCGCGCCATCCCGGCGATGATCCGCGAAGGCTCGATGGCGGTCGGCGCGACGCGCTGGCAGACCTGCCGCTACCACATCATCCCCTACGCCATGCCCGGCATCCTGACCGGCGTGATCATCGGGCTGGCCCGCGCCATCGGCGAAACGGCGCCGATCATCACCATCGGCGCGCTGACCTTCATCGCCTTCCTGCCGCCGGTGCCCTTCACCGAAGTCAGCCCCGGCGTGAATGCCGGCCTGTTCGACTGGGTGATGTCGCCCTTCACGGTGATGCCGATCCAGATTTTCAACTGGACCTCGCGCCCCGATCCGGCCTTCGAGGTGAACGCCGCCGCCGCCGGCTTCGTGCTGATGGCCATGGTGCTGACGATGAACGGCATCGCCATCTGGCTGCGCTACAAGATGCGCAAGAACATCAAATGGTAAATGCTACGGTCAGCCCGAAAAAATGACCAAAATCGAAATTCGAACTGGAGTCTCCGATGCAGATTCATGACCACCCGACCCTCAAGGCCGAAGCCCGCAACCTGAATTTTTTCTACGGTGAAGCCAAGGCGCTCAAGGGCATCAACATGCCGATCTACGACAAGAAGGTCACCGCCCTGATCGGTCCTTCCGGCTGCGGCAAATCGACCTACCTGCGCAGCTTTAACCGCATGCACGACCTCTACCCGGGCAACCGTTACGAGGGCGAGATCCGCTTCTTCCCGGACAACACCAACCTGCTGGCGCCGGAAGTCGATCCGATCGAAGTCCGGATGCGCATCGGCATGGTCTTCCAGAAGCCGAACCCCTTCCCCAAGTCGATCTACGAGAACGTCGCCTACGGCCTGCGCGTGCGCGGCGAAAACAACAAGCGCGTCCTCGACGACAAGGTCGAACACGCGCTGAAGGGCGCCGCCATCTGGGACGAGGTCAAGGACCGCCTGAGCGAGCTCGCCTCCAACCTGTCCGGCGGCCAGCAGCAGCGCCTGTGCATCGCCCGCGCCCTGGCCACCGACCCCGAACTGCTGTTGTTCGACGAGCCGACCTCGGCGCTCGACCCGATCGCCACCGGTGCCATCGAGGAACTGGTCCATGAGCTGAAGAAGCGCGTCACCATCCTGATCGTCACCCACAACATGCAGCAGGCCGCCCGCGTCTCCGACTACACGGCCTACATGTACCTGGGCGAGCTGATCGAGTTCGGCAAGACCGACGAGATCTTCATCAAGCCGCAAGATAAGCGTACCGAAGACTACATCACCGGCCGCATGGGCTAATTTCAATTAGCCATGCGCCAATACTTTGTCGACTTCGCCTTGCCGTGCTGCAGCACTGTCTGCGGCTCGCCTTCGCGTCTTGGCGCATGGCGAATTGAAATAAAGGAAATGAAATGAACGAATCCCAACACCTGTCCAGCCAGTTCGACGAAGAGCTCAGCCGTCTGCGCACCCATGTGCTGCAGATGGGCGGCCTGGTCGAAACCCAGGTTTCCGCGGCCATCGAGGCTTATTCCACCGGCGAGGTGGCCAGCGTCAAGACCATCGTCGAGACCGACCGCAAGGTCAACGACCTGGAAAAGGCGATCGACGACGACTGCGCCCACATCATTGCCAAGCGCCAGCCGACCGCCTCCGACCTGCGCCTGATCCTCGGCATCAGCAAGATCGTCACCGACCTGGAGCGGGCCGGCGACGAAGCCAAGAAGATCGCCAAGGGCGTTCGCCGCATTTACGAAAACGGCCATCTGCCCGGGCAATACGGCGTCGGCATCCGGCATCTGGCGGAAGCCGCGCTGGTCATGATCCGCCGGGCGCTCGATGCCTTCGCTCGCCTCGACACGCCGCAGGCGGCCGACGTGATCAAGGCCGATACCGATGTCGATACCGAATTCAAGTCGATCATCCGCCAGCTGATCACCCACATGATGGAAGACCCGCGCACCATCACCACCTCGATCGACATCATCTGGATCGCCCGCGCCATCGAGCGCATCGGCGACCACGCCAAGAACATTTCCGAACAGGTCGTCTATGTCGTCGAAGGCCGCGACATCCGGCACACCAAGGAGAAAGTCCAGTGACACCGACCATCCTGGTGGTCGAGGACGAGCCGGCGATCCAGGAGCTCGTCGCGATCAACCTCAAGCACGCCGGTTTCCTGGTCGTCCGCGCCGGCAGCGCCGAGGAAGCCGAATCGGCGATCCGCGCTGCACTGCCCGACCTGGTCATCCTTGACTGGATGCTGCCCGGCCAGTCCGGCGTCGCGCTGGCCAAGAAGATCCGCGCCGACGAACGGACCCGCGAACTGCCGATCATCATGCTGACCGCCCGCGTCCATGAAGAAGACAAGGTCCAGGGCCTGGAAGCCGGGGCCGACGACTACATCACCAAGCCCTTCTCGCCCAAGGAAATGGTCGCCCGCGTCCGCGCCGTGTTGCGCCGCCGGGCCCCGCACCTGGCCGGCGAGGCGGTCGAGATCGGCAGCCTGGCGCTCAACCCGGCGACCCATCGGGTGCTGGCCAGCGGCCAGCCGATCGAACTGGGGCCGACCGAGTTCCGCCTGCTGTTCTTCTTCATGACCCATGCCGAGCGCGTCTATACCCGCGCCCAGTTGCTCGACGAAGTCTGGGGCGACCACGTCTTCATCGAGGAACGCACAGTTGATGTGCACATCCGCCGCCTGCGCGCCGCGCTGGAAAACTCCGGCAACCATGAGCGGGTCGAAACCGTGCGCGGCACCGGCTACCGTTTCCGGGGAGCCTGAGCCTGTCCTCGCAAATCATCCGCGCCCTGCTGCTGGCGCTGCTGTCCACCGTCATCGCACTGCCGGTCGGTTACTTTGTCGCCCACTGGGCGGGATGGACCGTTTTCTGCATCGGCCTCGGCCTGCAGATGATTTTCCACTTCCGCAATTTCGCCCGCCTCGACCGCTGGTCGTACCGGCCGGTGGTCGATGCCAGCCTGGAAGGCGAGGGCGCCTGGGACGGCATCTTCGGCCGCCTCTATCGGCACGAAAAGGATCTGCGCGAGCAGATCGCCCAGCGCGACCAGGAAATCGGCATGCTGCTCGCCGCCGGCCAGGCGCTGACCGACGGCGTCGTGCTGCTCGCCCAGAACACCCAGATTCTCTTCTGCAACACCATGGCCGAGTCACAGCTCGGGCTGGTCATCCGCACCGACCGCGGGCAGCCGGTGGTCAATATGGTGCGCCAGCCGGAATTCGTCGCCTATCTCGAAGGCAGCGATTATTCCCGGCCGCTGACCATGCGCTCGGAGCGTCGCGACGACCGGGTGTTCTCGGTCCATGTCATTCCCTACGCCGGCGACCGGCGGCTGATGCAGGTCAAGGATGTCACGCAGACCGACCGCCTCGACCAGATGCGGCGCGATTTCGTCGCCAACGTCTCGCACGAGCTGCGCACGCCGCTGACCGTGCTGGCCGGCTTCCTGGAAACCCTGCAGGAGATCGAGGTCGACCACGACGAGCAGCAGCGCTACCTGCAGATGATGGCCGACCAGTCACGCCGCATGCAGTCCATCGTCCAGGACCTGCTGACCCTGTCCTCGATCGAATCGGCGCCGCCGCCGGACAACGAACCGGTCGATATGGTCAGCCTGCTCGACAAGCTGCGCCGCGATGCCGAAGGGCTGTCGGCCGGGCGCCATACCATCGTCGTCGAGTCTGACGGACACGCCGACCTGCGCGGCTCCGAGCCGGAACTGGTCAGCGCCTTCGGCAACCTGGTCGCCAATGCCGTGCGCTATACGCCGACCGGCGGCACGGTGACGCTGAGCTGGCGCGCCACGCCACAGGGGGCGGAATTCGCCGTGCAGGATACGGGCATCGGCATCGACGCCAAACACATTCCCCGGCTGACCGAACGTTTCTACCGCGTCGACCGTGGTCGTTCGCGCGATGTTGGCGGCACCGGGCTGGGCCTGGCCATCGTCAAGCACTCGCTGAACCGCCACCAGGCGCAGCTCGACATCAAGAGCACGCCGGGCGTCGGCAGCCGCTTCGCGGCCAAATTCCCGGCCAACCGGGTGGCCGGCCTGTGAAAAACCGGGCCGGCCGTTCGGCTTAGCGGAAGAAGCGGCCGAGCAGACCGCTGAGGAAGCCCTGGCTGGGCTGCCGCTCGACCACCGCCACGGCGGCGGGCTTGTCGTGGGCGCCGGTCATCTGCTTGACGGCTTCCGCGTAGTCGCGGTCCTCGTTGGCGATGTGGTTGAGCAGCCACTTGGTCAGCATCGAATGCAGCTCGTCGGCGATGTCTTCGCCCTTGGCGGCGCGCATCGTGAATTCCGTGACCCGCTTGATGAACAGTTCATGCACCTTGCGGTGCGGCTTCAGAAACTTGTAGCCGGCCTCTTCGAGCATCGCTTCCTCGAAGCCGAAGTGCGACTGCGTGTAGTCGATCAGCTGTTCGATGACGTCGGTGACCAGGCGCTTGTCCTCTTTCATCTTGGCGATTTCGAGGTCGTTGATGTACTCGACGATGCGCCGGTGTTGAGAGTCGATGACCTCGATGCCGGTATCCAGCTTGCTGTCCCAAACGATGGGCATGGCGGTTCTCCAGAACGGTTTTTATTGGAACAGGAGTAGATAGTACTTTTGGCCTAGCACTGTTGACTTAAGTCAATTTAGGCTTAGCTCCCGGCCGTGAAATGTGAAATCCCCCGGCCTGGCCGCTGTCTTCGGCTCAGCCCTTGACCGGCCGGACCTTGCTGGCGGCCAGTTTGGCCCGTTCGCGCGCCTCGTCGGTGTTCTCGCCATTGGCCACGGCGACGCCCATCCGGCGCTTGTTAAAGGATTCCGGCTTGCCGAACAGGCGCAGGTCGCTGCGCGGCACGGCCAGCGCTTCCTGCAGCTCGGTAAAGGCGATGCCCTGCTCCTCCATGCCTCCGTAGATCACCGCCGAAGCCCCGGGTTCGCGCAGCGCGGTATCGACCGGCAAACCGAGGATGGCGCGGGCGTGCAATTCGAATTCCGAAAAGCGCTGCGAGCATAGCGTGACCAGCCCGGTATCGTGCGGCCGCGGGCTGACTTCCGAGAACCAGACCATGTCGCCCTTGACGAACAGTTCGACACCGAAGATGCCGCGTCCGCCAAGATTGCCGGTCACCGCCGCGGCGATTTCCTGGGCCCGCTGCAGCGCCGCCGGCGTCATCTCCTGCGGTTGCCAGGATTCGACATAGTCGCCGGCGACCTGCAGGTGGCCGATCGGATCGCAGAAGTAAGTGCGCACCTCGCCCGCGGTATTCCGGGCGCGGACGGTGAGCAGGGTGATTTCGTAATCGAAATCGATCAAGCCTTCGACGATGACCCGGCCCTGATTGACCCGGCCGCCGCTGGCCGCGGTGTCCCAGGCCTTCTGCACGTCGTCCGGGCCGCGCAGTAGCGACTGGCCCTTGCCCGACGAGGACATCGTCGGCTTGACGATGCACGGGTAGCCGATGCCATCGTCGATGGCGGCCCGCAATTCGGCCAGCGAATCGGCGAATTTATACGGCGAGGTGGGCAGGCCGAGTTCCTCGGCGGCCAGCCGGCGGATGCCCTCGCGGTTCATGGTCAGTTTGGCGGCGCGGGCGGTCGGGATCACTTCGGCCAGCCCGGCGGCTTCGATCTCGACCAGCATGTCGGTGGCGATGGCCTCGATTTCCGGCACGATCAGATGCGGCTTTTCCAGCTCGACCACCCGGCGCAGCGCCGCGCCGTCGGTCATCGAGACGACGTGGGCGCGGTGGGCGACCTGGTGGCCGGGGGCGTTCTCGTAACGGTCCACGGCGATCACCTCGACGCCGAGGCGCTGCAGGGCGATGATCACTTCCTTGCCGAGTTCGCCGGCGCCGAGCAGCATGACGCGCAGGGCGGAAGGGGAGAGCGGGGTGCCGATTTTCATGGGGGGCCTCGAAAGTGAAATTTGGAAATCGGACGAATTTAGGCGCCGACCGTAGCATCGTCAAGCGACCGGCGTAGCGGGGGCGCCGAAACAAAAGCTTAACGGCGTCGTAACCTTGAGGTCACGGGCAGGAATTATCGTGCGCCCATGCCCAAGGTCAGATCCGTATTTTTATCCGACATCCACCTCGGCACGCGGGCGTGCCAGGCGGACAGACTCCTCGATTTCCTGCGCGACCATCCGGCCGAGCAGACTTTCCTGATCGGCGACATCGTCGATTTCTGGGCGATGAGCCGCAGCATCAACTGGACGCAGGCCCAGAACACCGTGGTCCAGAAGCTGCTGCGCCGGGCCCGGCACGGCGAGCGCGTCGTCTTCATTCCCGGCAACCACGACGAAGTGCTGCGCGACTATTGCGGCATCGTTTTCGGCGAGGTCGAGGTGGTCGACGAACTGGTCCACCAGATGGCCGACGGCCGTCGCTTCCTGCTCATCCACGGCGACCAGTTCGACCAGGTGACGCGCCACCATCGCTGGGTCGCGGTGCTCGGCGACAAGGCCTACGAACTGCTGGTCCGCATCAATACGCTGCTCTCTTGGGGCCGGCGCAAGCTGGGGCTGGCCGGTTACTGGTCGCTGGCCGGCTACGCCAAGCGCAAGGTCAAGACGGCGCTGAATTTCATTTTCGATTTCGAAGAATCGGCCATTCACCATGCCAAGGAGCGCGGGCTCGACGGGGTGATCTGCGGCCATATCCATTGGGCGGCGATCCGCGAGATCGACGGCCTGACCTATGTGAATTGCGGCGATTGGGTCGATTCCTGCACGGCCATCGTCGAACACTTCGATGGCCGGCTGGAACTGGTCAGCTGGGGCGAGGTGCAGGCGGTACGCCGGCTGGCGCCACCGGCGGTCGAGTCGGTCGCCGAAACAGTGGAGGCGTGAAATGCGCGTACTGATGGTTTCCGATGTTTATTTTCCCCGGGTCAATGGCGTGTCGACCTCGATCGAGACTTTTCGCCGGACGCTGGCGGCGCAGGGCGTCGAGGTCCGGCTGGTTGTGCCGCGCTATGGTGACGAAGCCGAGGCGGAGGGCATTGTCCGGGTCGCCGGGCGACCCGTGCCCGGCGACCCGGAGGACCGTCTGGTCGGCTGGCGGGCGATGCACCGGGCGGTGCTCGAAGCAGCGACTGACTGCGACCTGATCCACATCCAGACCCCGTTCATCGCCCACTATGCCGGCCTGAAGGCGGCGCGCACGCTAGGTTTGCCGGTGGTGGCGACCTATCACACGCTGTTCGAGGAATACCTGCAGCACTACGCCCGTTTCATTCCGTCCGGCTGGCTGCGCGGCCAGGCCCGGGCCTTTTCCCGCCGCCAATGCAATGCGCTCGATGCGGTGATCGTGCCGTCGACGGCGATGCGCGACCGGCTGGCCGCCTATGGCGTGACGGCGCCGCTGCATGTGTTGCCGACCGGTATCCCGACGGCGCAGTTCGCAGCCGGCGACGGCGTTGCCTTTCGTCAGCGTTTCGGCATTGACGCGGCGCGGCCGCTGGCCCTGTTCGTCGGCCGTGTCGCCCATGAAAAAAATATCGGCTTTCTGCTCGAAGCGCTGGTCCATGCTCGCCAGGCGCAGCCGGACGTGCTGCTCGTCATCGCTGGCGAAGGGCCGGCGATGGCCGACCTGAAGGCGCAGACCGCCGCCCTCGGCTTGCAGGAGTCGGTCCGCTTCATCGGCTATCTCGATCGCCAGCAGGCGCTGCCCGACTGCTACGCGGCGGCCGATGTCTTCGTCTTCGCTTCGCGCACCGAAACGCAGGGCCTGGTCCTGCTCGAAGCGATGGCGGCCGGCCTGCCGGTTATTGCGCTGTCCGAAATGGGGACGACGGACATCCTGGCGCCGGGACGCGGCGCCTTCTCGCCGCCGCCCAATGCCATCGCTTTCGGCGAAACCCTGGGGCATTTCCTGAATCATCCGGCGGCCTGGCGCCACCTGCAGCAAGAGGCGCCGGTCTATGCCGGGGAATGGACCGATGTGGCGATGGCCGAACGCCTGGCCCGCCTGTACGGCGGCCTGGCGATCCCGGAAATTGCCCCGGAAAACCCATTGACCGTAGCAATCTGATCGCGCCGCGATGACTGGGCAACTCGATGGCCCCTGCGGCCGCTGCCGCTATTTTCGGGCGCTGGAGGCGTCGACTGGCGCCTGTCATCGCTATCCGCCGGTCTTCGCCGGCGAGAGCTCGCCGCGGGAGGCGCACCACTGGCGCTTTCCCGTGGTCAGCATCCACGGCTGGTGCGGCGAATACCAGCCGCCGCCCGAGGCCTAGATATCCTCGATCGGTGCGACCAGCTGATTGACGTGGCGCAGGCGTTCGGCCATCACGCGCATGACTTGGGTGGCGAAGAATGGCGTCTGCTGAACCAGGAACTGGAAACGCTTCTCATCGACTTCGACGAACTCGCAGTCGGTGGTCGCGACGACGGTGGCCGAGCGTGCCCCGGGCAGCACGATACTGATCTCGCCGACGATGTTGCCGTGCTGCAAGGTTTCGACCACGCGGTTGTTGACGATCACTTCCGCCGTGCCGCTGGTCAGCACATACATCATGTTGCCCTCGTCGCCTTCTCCGAACAGTGTCCCGCCGGCTGGAATCTTGACGATAGTTGGGTTGTGGGCGAACAGCTCGAAGAAAACCATGATCCTTGCTTCCGATGTTTGCAGGCCGATATTTTTGCACGGCACCCGTCACGAGCCGTGACAGGAGTGTGACAAGTGTCCTTGCGTTGACCTAGAACAAGGTCGGCGAAATCAGTCGCAGGCCGACGGAAATCCAGTGCTGCTGGCCGATGTGCCCGAGCTGGCTGCCGTAGGTGGTGTCGATCTGGACCCGGTTGGGCACGATCCATTGCCGCAGGCCGAGCTGGAAAAACGGGCTGCCCTTGTCCTGGCCGTAGCTTTCGCCGATCAGCCAGGTGCGGGTGGTCAGCTGGATTTCGCTGCCGAGGCCCCAGGTCAGCCGGTTTTCACGGTTCTCGCGCTCGCGCGTGTAGCCGAGATTGCTGTGGATGACGAGGCGGTCGTCGGCCAGCGAGACGCTGAGCGGGACATAGAAGTAGGGATTGGCGGTACTGTCGTTGCCCGGCTGGGTCGCATAGCCGAGCGCGAAGCCGATCCCGTAGCCGTTGGTTTCCAGCGGCTTGATCAGCGTCTTGCCCTGGATCAAGTGGGCGCCGCTTTCGGCCCGGCTGCCGTCATAGGCCAGGGCGCCGCCGATGGTCAGTTCGAAATTGCCGCCGGGGTTACAGGCCGGCAGCGCCCACCATTCGCGCTGGCGGCCGTGGAGATGCAGCCAGGTTTCGACCTGGCAGGCGCCGGCATCGGTCAGCCGGGCGTCGTCGGTGATCAGGGGGCGGGCGGCGTGGACGAACGGGGCGCCGAGCAGCAGGCCAAGCAGGGCAATGAGCGAGCGCATGAGGGATAAACCTGAAGGAGCTTAGGGCGGGATTGTGACATCCCGATGACCTTTCCTGTCATCAAAGCTTAGTGCGGCCCGATTACCGTGGGTGCTTTCACGGAGGTGTCATGCAGGAACCGTCGCCGAACCGGCTGGGCCTCGATCCGGCCAACGAATCGCCCTTCAAGGGCAAGACCGGCCTGCGCCGGGTGTGGAATGCCTTCAGCTATTCGCTGGCCGGCCTGAAGGCCGCCTACCTGTGCGAAGACGCCTTCCGCCAGGAAGTCCTGCTCGCTGCGCTGCTGATCCCGGCCGCCTTCCTGCTCCCCGTGCCGTGGCTGGGGCGCGGCCTGATGATCGCCAGCGTGCTGCTGGTGCTCGTCGTCGAGCTGCTTAACTCGGCCATCGAAGCCGTGGTCGACCGCGTCGGCCTGGAGAACCACCGCCTGGCCAAGCGCGCCAAGGACATCGGCAGCGCCGCGGTGCTCGTTTCGCTGCTCATGGTCGTCACCGTCTGGGCCTGCGTGCTGCTGGAGATTGCCTGATGTCGATCGCCATCGCCTTCGTCACCGAAACCTTTCCGCCCGAGGTCAACGGCGTCGCGATGACGGTCGGCCGGCTGGTCGGCGGCCTGCGCGAACGCGGCCACCGGGTCAGCGTCATTCGGCCCCGCCAGGGCAAGGACGATGCCGGCGGCGAACACGAGCTGGCGCTGCCCGGCCTGCCGCTGCCCGGCTACCCGGGCCTGCGCTTCGGCCTGCCGGCCGGTCGTCGGCTGGCCCGGCAATGGAAGCAGAACCGGCCTGACCTGGTGCATGTGGTCACCGAAGGGCCGCTCGGCTGGTCGGCGGTCAGCGTCGCCCGCAAGCTCGGTATCCCGGTGACTTCCGGCTTTCACACCAATTTCGACCGCTACAGCGTGCATTACGGCGTTGGCTGGATGCGCCCGGCAGTGGCTGCCTACCTGCGCACCCTGCACCGGCGGACGCGGGCGACCATGGTGCCGACCGCGGCGCTGGCCGCCGATCTGGCCGGCGAGGGGCTGAGCGGTGTGCGCGTGGTCGGCCGCGGCGTCGATACGCAGTTGTTCGATCCGGCCCGGCGCAGCGCCGCCCTGCGGGCCCAGTGGGGCGTCAATGGCGAAGGCCCGGCCTGCCTCTACGTCGGCCGGATGGCGGCGGAAAAGAATCTGGCGCTGGTCGAAAAGACCTTTGCCGCCATCCAGGTCTGGCATCCCAAGGCGAAGATGATCTGGGTTGGCGACGGTCCCTCGGCCAAGCAACTGGCCGTCGTGCATCCCGAACACCATTTTGCCGGGGTGCGTCTGGGCGAGGATCTGGCGACCCATTACGCCAGCGCCGACCTGTTCCTTTTTCCGAGCCTGACCGAAACCTACGGCAACGTCGTCGCCGAGGCGATGGCCAGCGGCCTGCCGGTCGTCGCCTATCGCAGCGCAGCCGCCGCCGAACTGATCGTCGATGGCCGCAACGGCCGGCTGGCTGCACCGGGCGACGACGAGGGCTACCGCAATGCGGCGCTCGACCTGGTGTCGCTGGCCGAAAACCTGCCGCAACTCGGCGCGGCCGCCCGCCACTCGATGTTGGCCCACCAGTGGGCCGTGGTCGTCGAACGCTTCGAAACGGTCGTCCGCGAAGCGATGGCCTGAGCGGCGTCAGGCCAGGCGGCGCACCTCGACGACGGCCGGATCGTCGGCATGGTCGATCAGCAGGCGGCGGACGCGGTCCTGCCAGAGTTCGCCGAACAGCCGGGTCTGCGCCGCATCGGCGCCGCCGTGGATGATCATCGGCAGCAGTTCGCCCAGGCGCGGATCGGCGGTTACTGAATTTGGCCGAAAAAAGCAATCGACCGTAGCATTCGTGTCCAGGCGCCGGAAAGCCATGCCGGCAATGCCCGACAGCCCGAAGCTGAGCAGCCCGCGCCGGCAGTGCTGGCCGCCCAGTCCCTTGAAGCCGCCTTCGCCGGCGGCGCCGGTGAGTAGCGTCGCAACGCTGGCGACGACGCCGGCCACACCGCTGTCGAGCGTTTCATGCAGGGCGACGGCGAGCTGGCCGCGGACCGGGGTTTCCTCGCCATAGAGGGCACGCAGGGCGCGCATGCTCATCAGCCAGGCGCCGGCCACGGTCGGGCAGGCATGCCCGGCCAACTTGACGGCATCGGTGAAGCGATATTCGATCAGTCCGTCCTCGGCGGCGCCGAGCAGTTCGGCCAGCGGGTCGCGGACGGTGATGGCGGGAACGCGGGAAAAGAATTCAGGGAAGGCCATGGCAATCTCCTTTGCAGCTTCAGTATCGGCGGCCTCAAGGAGTGCGACTTTGATCCTGATCAGTCGCGCTGGATCAATTCGATTTTGTAGCCATCCGGATCTTCGACGAAGGCGATGATGGTCTTGCCGTGCTTCATCGGGCCGGCTTCGCGCACCACCTTGCCGCCACGTTCCTTGATCGCGGCGCAGGCAGCGGCAGCGTCCGGCACGGCCAGCGCGACGTGGCCGAAGCCGTTGCCGAGGTCGTAGGCCGGGGTGTCCCAGTTGTGCGTCAGTTCGAGCACCGCCTCCCTGTCTTCATCGCCGTAGCCGACGAAGGCCAGCGTAAAGCGGCCTTCCGGGTAGTCCTTGCGGCGGATCAGCTGCATGCCGAGGATTTCGGTGTAGAAGGCGATCGACTGGTCGAGATCGCCGACGCGGAGCATGGTGTGCAGGATGCGCATGGGTTTTAGTCGGTAGTGGTTAGTCGGTAGATGTTAGCGAAGTTTGGGGGCGCCAGGGCGCCCATGGTTTTGCTAGCGACTAATGACTAATAGCTAGCAGCTAGCACTTGCTTTCCCAGTTGGCGCAATTCCAGCCGCCGTGCTTTCCAGTCCGGGCAAAGCGTCTCCACCACAGACCAGAAGCGCGGGCTGTGGTTCATTTCCTTGAGGTGGGCCAGTTCGTGGCAGACGACGTAATCGACGACCGGCAGCGGCATCAGGACCAGGCGCCAGTTCAGCGCAATGCCGCCGCGGTGGCTGCAACTGCCCCAGCGCGTGCGGGCCGAGGACAGGCGGAGCGGCGGCACCGGGACGCCGAGGCGGGGGGCATGAAGGGCCAGGCGTTCGGCGAAGACGGCGCGGGCCTTGTCGCGCAGGGCGGCTTCGAGTAGCGGGTTGGCGTCAGCGCCGGGCGTGACGCGCAGGTAAAGCCGGCCCGGGCCGAACTGCCAGCGGGCGCGACCGATGGTCGTAAATGCTACGGTCAGTGCCTCGCCGAGGGCAAAAATGACGGTGCCGTCAGTGATTTCCAGCTTATTGGTAGCGGGGCGGTCGCGCCAGGCGGCCAGTTTGTCGAGCACCCACTGGCCATGCTGATGGATCAGGGTCTCGATGTCGCCGATGCGGGCGCGGGTCGGTGCGCCGAGACGCAGGCCGCGATGGTCGATGGAGAGGCCGATGGTCCGTCGCTGGCTGCGCCGCAGCTCGTAGGCTACCGCCTGGCCGGCGATGACGATACGGCGGGCCGGTTCAGGTGGCGTTGTGCGAGGCATCCAGGTAGCGGTGCGGCGAGATGCGGTGCATCTCGTCCTC